>CAJTXH010000080.1 GCA_910580005.1 uncultured Lachnospiraceae bacterium
AAAATCCCTATGCCACAAAAAATGTGGCATTGAGGACGGGATTTAAACGCCGGCGGAGCTAAAGTGCCCCTGTCATAGAATAATTTAGCCTGGACACTGTAAAACCTGCTGTTCACTGGCAAAATCTGGAATGATAACTGGAAATTATATTTTAAGGGCTTGTTTTGCTGGTTTTTAGTTAAAGTATATATTTTTTACTTGCTGTTACATAAATAATGTTCCTGTATCTTCAGTCTGCCTGGATAACCTGCCACACAACATAATTTCCAGTTATAATATATTGCAACCTTTACATTATCCTTTAATCTATCAGGGTTTGATATTTATTTTATTATTTTTTTGTAAATTTAACCATTTTTATTACTATTTCCCAGGCTGTTTTCTGACAGCTCATCTAAAATTAAATCAAGTGATACTTTAAGTTCTTTTGTAGTTTTCATCTGGTGATTTGCTATAATCTTAGCTGAATCAAGTGTTTTTGCATTAACAGCTTTTACAGCTTCCTCAAGCGTCATTCCACCATCAGTCTGTACCCTGCTTCCTTCAGGTGCTGCAAACATTGACTCTGCTGCCTTTTCCATCTGCCCCCTGCTTATTACAAGTATATCATCTAGTTTATCATAAACAGACTTTTCAAGCCTTATTTGTTCATCAAGCTTATTACTTAATACTTGGAATTTTTTCTCATAGTAAGCAGACTTTTTATTCCACTCTTTTTCCCTGCTGTTATTTATATCTGTTATAATGCCATCTATTATAAAATAAGTTGACACAATAACTATAACTGCAATAGCTATACCAAGCACTATGCCAGGTATGCTTCCTGCCAGTGCATCATGGAATATTATTTCCGACATAAGCCCTGCTGCCCATACAATAACTGACAATAATGTAGTCTTATCAAGCTCCATAAGCCCCTCCTCTTCCATACCTGACGATATATGCCATTCCTAAAGTGATGAACTGTTAAGGTATTCCTCCTGGAATGGTGTCAGCACATCTATTTCTTTGCCAAGGAAACCAAGCTTGCGGCGTGCAACCTCCATATCAACTTCTCTTGGCACATTAATTATTTTTTCTTTAAGTTCTTTTTCATGTTCTGCAAGATATTTTGCACTAAGTGCCTGTATTGCAAAACTCATATCCATAATCTCTGCCGGATGCCCATCACCTGCTGCAAGGTTTACAAGACGCCCCTCTGCAAGTATATATATTGTAACACCATTTGGAAGTTTATATCCCATAATGTTATTACGCATCTCTTCACTATTTATGGCAATTTCACGCAGGCGTTTCATATCAATTTCAACATCAAAATGGCCTGCATTACAAAGGATTGCACCTTCTTTCATCTCCATAAAGTCTTCTTCATCAATGACACCAGCACAGCCTGTAACTGTTACAAAGAAATCACCATGCTTTGCTGCCTCTTTCATAGGCATTACCTCAAACCCGTCCATTACAGCCTCTATAGCCTTAACTGGGTCAATTTCTGTAACAATGACACGTGCCCCAAGAGCCTTTGCCCTCATTGAAACACCTTTACCACACCAGCCATAACCTGCAACTACTACAATTTTTCCTGCAACAATAAGGTTTGTAGTCCTGTTAATACCATCCCATACAGACTGGCCTGTACCATACCTGTTATCAAAAAGGTGCTTGCAGTCTGCATTATTAACAAGTACCATCGGGAACTCAAGCTGCCCTGCTGCTGCCATAGCCTGAAGCCTTATTATGCCTGTTGTAGTTTCCTCACATCCTCCAATAACATATGGAAGCTGGTCTCTTTTAGTTGTATGGAGCATATGCACCAGGTCGCCGCCATCATCAATAATTATATTTGCCTGGTGTGAAAGTACCTCTGATATATGTTCATTGTATTCTTCTTCTGTTGCCCCATGCCATGCATATACATTCAACCCTGCTCCGGCAAGTGCTGCTGCCACATCATCCTGTGTTGAAAGTGGGTTGCTTCCAGTAATATACATCTCAGCACCACCTGCTGCGAGTACCTTGCAAAGATATGCCGTTTTAGCTTCTAAATGTATTGAAAGTGCTATTTTTTTTCCTGCAAATGGCTTTGTCTGTGAAAATTCTTTCTCTAAACTGCGCAGAAGCGGACAATTCCTGCGCACCCATTCAATTTTGTGCACACCTGAAGGTGAAAGTCTTATATCCCTTATCTGGCTCATAATAATCCCCCTTACCGCCTTACATGCGGATTATAATTTACGTTTTATTTTACTTTCTAATTATAACATACAAGCTTCAAAAGTAAAGAAGTGTAAACAGAGCACCAGGGCAAATAATGGTGAAACATATCAAAATATAAAGAAACAGGGTATTTATAAAGATATCTGGAATTATAATGCCGGAATAAAGAACTATATAGTATATAAAGGCTACTGTTAAATTATGTATTTAAGATTTAATATAGAGAAAGCTGTAGTGAGCAGTTAAAATAGTATATGCAGAATGGAGGAATACTATGAAACAGTTTTTGCAAGATTATAATATGGTCTTTGCAATGGCAGCTGCCGGCTGCCTTACAATTATGATGAAAAGCATTGCAGCTATAGTATACTATAAGCTTATCTGCCAGGCAGAACAGATGGGGAGTACCCAGAACAAATATATGAAAGCACTGGTAGGTAAAATTACTGCTTCATATAAGCTAAAACGTGAAATACACAATATAAAATGTATTGTGGACAAGAGCATGTATAATATGCGTTTCCTTGGGATTTCAGCCGCAGGCTGGAAAAATATGGGAATTTATGGAATTTCAGCCGTATTTATAGTACTGGTTTCTTGCCTGCTTCTGGGAGTTTACTTCCATATGTCTTATGAATGGCATGCATTAACAGGACTGTCGGCTGTTGCTGTTATAGTGCTTCTTGCAACATCAGAAATATTATTCCAGATACATAGGAAATACAGGCTTTTACAGCTACAGATGACAGACTATCTCGAAAATGTACTACAGCCTAAGCTCGAAAAGGAATATCTCCATCCTGAAGAAGAGAAGAAATACCAGAATGAGTATTTTGAAAATGAAGAACAGACAGAACAGGAAGATGAAGCTGCTGCTTCGATGGAAGACCTCAAACTTTTTGAAGAGTTTGTAGAGGAGTATTTAGCTGATTAAAAAACAAAGCAAGGCAAGAAGGGCATGGTTATTAGTATGGAAAAGAGATTTAGTATTTCGGATGCATCCAGGCAGGTGGAAGTTGAAAACCACGTTTTAAGGTACTGGGAAGAAGAACTAATGCTTCCGATTGAAAGAAATGCGAAAGGACACAGGTTTTATAAAGAAAGTGATATACAGGCACTTAAAACTATAAAAGATTTAAAGGAGCAAGGCTTCCAGCTTAAGGCAATAAAGCTTCTTATGCCTGATATCGCAAGGGTGCGTGATATGAGCCCGCAGGAAGTGTACCAGTTAAGGGAAGAGTTAAACCAGCAGGTTTTAAGGGAGGAAGAAGTGCAAGATAAAAATGTAGTTCCGCTGCAGTCAGCAAGGCGTGCTTCAGCGCCAGCTAAAAAAAGCAGTGAAGAGAAGATGAAACAGTTTGAAAACATGTTAAGGCATATGGTTTCACGTATCATAAACGAGAATGAAACAGCATCTGAGAAACGGATTTATGAAGCGGTAAGTACAAAAATTATGAAGGAGATGGACTATATGATGAGGGAAAAGGAGGAGGTACAGGAAAAGCAGATGGAGTTACTACAGCAGATACTGGATGAAGTAAGGCGTGAAATGCCAGAAACCGCTGCAAGTAATGAGACCAGGCCAGCAGGAATACGCAAGAAAAAAAAGGAAGAAAATAAGCCCAGAAAAAGAAAATTATTTGCCAAGTCTGTTTAATAGTGGTATAGTTTACTGTAGAATGTTAACAGTATTTGGCTGCCAGTGGCGGCAGGGAGGATTTTATGGGCAATTTTATATTTGAAAATTATGGCGGGATAGAAGGCCTTTACCATGTACAGCCAGAAGTGCACAGCGATGCAAGGGGCTATTTTATGGAAACATACAATTATAACGATTTTAAAAAAGCCGGGCTTGGCATGGTATTTGTACAGGACAACCAGTCATTATCAGCCAAAGGGGTTTTAAGGGGGCTTCATTTCCAGAAAGAACATACACAGGGCAAGCTTGTGCGTGCAATTAGTGGTGAAATTTTTGATGTTGCTGTTGATATACGCAAAGGCTCAAAAACATATGGGAAGTGGGCTGGTGTAATATTAAGTGCAGAAAAGAAAAATATGTTATATGTCCCAGAAGGTTTTGCGCATGGTTTTTATGTATTGTCTGATACAGCAGAATTTTTATATAAGTGCACAGACTTTTATGACCCGTCATCAGAAGCAGGGATAATGTGGAATGACCCTGCAATCGGTATAAAATGGCCAGTGCCAGAAGGAGAAGAGCCAAAGCTGGCAGAAAAAGATAAAAAGTATCCTGGCTTTTCAGATGATATTTTCCTGGAGTGCTGGACTTGATACATAAAATACCATTATAATTTACAGAAATGAGGACAGCTATGGATATGGAAAAGATACTAATAACTGGAGGAAACGGGCAGCTTGGCCGTTCACTTTGCAGTATTTTAAAAGGAACAGATATAGAAGTAATTGCAACAGATGCAGATACTCTTGATATATGTAATTTTAAGCAGGCAGAAGAGTTTGTTTTAAAACATAAGCCAGATACAATAATAAACTGTGCTGCATATACGGCTGTTGACAAATGTGAAACTGATGTAGCAAATGCAGAAAGGATTAATGTGGATGGGGCAGGAAACCTTGCAATAGCCGCAGAAATGGCAGGGGCGCAGATAGTACAGGTATCAACAGATTATGTCTTTGATGGAAATGCCAGGAGGCCTTATACTGAAGAGGATAAGGCTAACCCACAGAGTGTATATGGCAGGACAAAACTTGCAGGTGAAAAGGCGGTAACAGAAAACTGTACCAGGTATTTTATAGTAAGGACAGCATGGCTTTATGGTGATGGAAACAACTTTGTAAAGACAATGCTTGGGCTTGCAGATAAAACGGATTGTATTAAAGTTGTAAATGACCAGTATGGAACACCAACTTCTTCACTGGAGCTTGCAAGGATGATACTCCATATTATACCATCAGGGCAGTATGGGATATACCATGGGACATGCGAAGGTGAAACGAACTGGTATGGATTTGCATGTGAGATAATGAAACAGGCGGGCAAAGATGTAAAAGTCATGCCTGTGGCAACAGAGGAATACATAAAAAATAAAGAAGCCGCTACAAGACCAGCTTATTCTGTACTTGAAAATAAGAAACTTAATTCTATGGGCAATTACCGTATGAAAGAGTGGAAAGAGGCTTTAACGGAGTATATGCATATGACAGGCTATTCCAGGGTATAACAATACCACCAGCAGATGCCGTCTGCTGGTGGTATTGTTTTGTCTGTACCTGCCAGGATTAATTAATAGTTATCTTACATGTGTCATAGCTGCCGTTTAAAATAGTAGCTGTAATATATGCTGTGCCTTTGGCCTTTGCATATATTTTGCCTTTAGATGAAACAGAAACTATGTCATTGTCAGAACTTCCAAACTTTGGAATTTCATCTGTGATGCTTGGCCGTAATGTATACTGGAGTTTCCTGCTTTCTCCTATACTAAGCTTATACTTTGTCTTGCGGAACTTCACGCTTACAGCCTTTGGGGTTACTTCTACTTCAAATTTTAACGTGTATGTATTAGTTACAAAAAGAAATACAGGTTCTTGTATTTTGATTGTAATAGTAGCAGTACCCACACCAACGCCAGTGTATTCACAAGTGTTGTTTTCTCCTGGATTAACAGTAAGTATTGATTCATCTGAGCTTTTATACGAGATATCGCTGTTATCAGGTACTTTAAAAACAGTGAGGATATTGCTTGTGCCAGTTAAAACCGAAGCACTGTCCTTTTTAAGAAAAGGCTCTTTTTTATTGGAATGTTTGGCATATTTAGGCCCACTGGCAGTTTTGATAAAAGTATCGGATGATGCAAAAGCCCTGTCGCAAGGGAGTATAAGTAAAACAGTTAGTAAGGCAAGCATACAGATACGTAATATCTTGCGCATTTTGTCCTCCTTAAATATGGATTTAGCATAGCAGTTATGTAAAAAACTTTTTTACATATACTATACTGTATAAAAATAATAAAAAATATAGATGTCAGAATAGTGTCATATAAGTTACTTTTTTTGCCATATTTATTCCGCAATTTTATATTATAATAAATGTACAAGAAAATTATTACTATAGAAATGAGGTGTTGTATGCAGTATATTTTGATTGCAGATGATAATCCAGACATTACAGATATACTTTCTGTATATGTGAAAAAAGAAGGGTATGAACCAGTGGTTGCCAAGGATGGAGTAGAGGCAGAAAAATTTTATGAGAGCTATAAACCTTCAGCACTCCTTCTGGATGTTATGATGCCATTAAAAGATGGTTATGAGGTATGTAAAAGTATACGCAGGAAATCAAGTGTGCCAATAATACTTATTACTGCACGTGGTGAAGATTATGATAAGATAATGGGGCTGGATATAGGGGCGGATGATTATATAGTAAAGCCTTTCAGTCCAAGTGAAGTTATGGCGAGGCTCAGGGCAGTGCTGCGGAGATTTGTTGCTACAGAGGTATCAGAAAATTCTGATACAATACTCAGGATTAACAATATGACTGTAAATCTTGAAGAATATTCATTTATGATAGGTGACAAGAAAGTACCACTTACAAAAAAAGAGATTGAAACTATGTGGACACTGGCAAGCAACCCTAATAAAGTTTTTACCAGGGACAACCTTCTTGACAGCCTGTGGGGTTATGATTATTATGGTGACAGCAGGACAGTTGACTCGCATATAAAAAGGCTGCGTGCCAAAATTGATACAATAGAGCACCCGGCATGGAGCATTAAGACAATATGGGGAGTAGGGTATAAATTTGAGATAAATGATAGTGATGTATAGGCAGAAAGGTCCAGCATATGTATAAAAGGATAAAAGATATATGGAATAGGTTCCTTAAGAAGTCGCATATTAAAAAGATATGGATGTTTATAATTAAAAGTGATATTGTAGTAAAAATATATTTATCCTTTACATTTGTACTTGTGCTTACAAGCCTGCTCACAGGGGTTATATTTATCAGGTTATACAGGCAGAATTATATACGTTCATATTCAGAACTTCTTGCGAAACAGGGGCGCAGGATTGCAAGGAGGGTAGCCAGCTTCGAAAGGAAGGGGAGAATTGAACAATTTCAGAAGTATAGTACATATATTGATGAAATTGAAGGCGCAGAAAATACTGATGTATGGATAATTGCCAATGAAGATGCGGAAAAGCCGCTTAATGAAGAATATACTATGGATACATCTAATGCTGTGCTGGATGATTCATATGATGTGCTTGATGCTGCATATAAAGGAAAAATTTCTTCCAGTTCAAGCTTTGATGATATTTATGGAATGGTTACATTAAGGGTTGCTGTCCCTGTTTATAATAAAGAAACAGGCGAGGCAAGTGGCGCTATTATGATGGTGTCCATGATTGACAAGCAGACTATGGGCATTGATAAGGGGACTGGCCTTATAATTTCAAGCCTGTTATTGTCATTCCTGGTATCATTTGTTGTTGCCTTTTTATTTTCACAATATCTTTCAAAGCCTCTTGCAAAAATCAGCAGGAATATAAACAGGATTTCAAAAGGCGATTATTCCTCAATAGCGCCTAAAAAGCCGCAGACGCAGCTTGGAAGGATTGAAACCACACTTGACAGGCTTGCCATACAGCTTGGACAGGCTGAGAAGGAACGGGAAAGCTTAGAGCAGGCCAGAAGGGACTTTTTTGCGAATGTATCACATGAGCTGAGGACTCCTATTACTGTTATGCGTGGCTATACAGAAACACTGAATGATGGTGTTATTACTGATACAGATGCAGTAGAAGACATGTACCAGCGTATGTTATCTGAGTGCCAGGGCATGGAAAGGCTTGTAGGAGACTTGTTTATATTATCCAAAATGCAGAATCCTGACTTCCAGGTAGAGAAAGAGCCAGTAAGCCTTATGCAGGTATTTGGTGATATAGGCAGAAGCAGCAAAGTAATAGGCAGAGAAAAAAATATACAGTTTAAAAGCAGTTTCCCGGAAAATGACCCATGTATGGTGCTTGGTGATTATGTGCGCCTGCGCCAGATGTTTCTTATAATAATAAATAATGCAGTTAAGTTCTCACATGAAAACGGAATTATAAAAACAGGGATATACAAGAACGGGGGGAAACTCCATATAAGCATTGAAGATGAGGGCGTTGGGATATCTGAAGAAGAACTGCCGTTTATATTTGAGAAATTTTATAAGTCAAAATTAAAGCAGAATGAAAAAGGGACAGGTCTTGGGCTTATGATTGCAAGGCAGATAGCATTAAAACATGGTGGGACAGTATCAGTACAGAGTGAAAAAGGCAGGGGGACAAAGTTTACATTTGTGTTTGACGAATGTACTTCGATGGAAGAGTATGAGTAATATGAAACAAAAAATTATTTCTAAAACTAACTTAGCTGGTTTATTATTTATTGTGATTGTGGCTTTAGGTGTTTTTGTAAGAGTATATAAGTTTGGAAGCCTTCCAGAAGGAATAAACCAGGATGAGGCATATGCAGGATATGAGGCATATTCACTTTTAAAATATGGCAAAGATTCATATGGTTATAGCTTTCCAGTATATTTTATTGCATGGGGCAGTGGAATGAATGTGCTGGAGTCATATCTTATGATTCCTTTTATTGCAATGTTTGGCCTTAGCACATGGGTTATAAGGCTTCCGCAGCTTATTATGGCAGTTATTACACTTATAATGTGTTATCTGGTTATGAAACATCTTTTTAATGAGAAGGCGGGTCTTCTGGCTATGTTCATACTTGCAGTAGTACCATGGCATATTATGCTTTCAAGATGGGCGCTTGAATCTAACCTTGCGCCAGCTTTTCTTATGGCTGGTTTCTGCTTTTTTGTAAAAGGCATGGACAAACAGGTGTATTATATTGTATCAGCTGTAATGTATGGTCTTTCGTTGTATGCTTATGCAACAATATGGCCATTTGTACCACTTATAATTTTTTTAGAGATTGTTTATGCAATATACAGAAAGAAAATAAGAGTAGATAAATATACAATTACATCTTTTATAGTGCTTTTTATAATGGCACTGCCATTACTTTTGTTTCTGCTTGTAAATAAAGGTTATATAGATGAAATTAAACTTGGGTTTATATCAGTGCCAAAGCTTTTATATATGCGCTCTGGAGAAATTTCATTAAAGAATATACCAGGGAATTTTAAAAATATATGTAATATTATGGTACAGCAGACAGACGGGCTTATTACCAATGTATATAATGATTATGGGATTTTTTTCAGGATTACGCTCATATTGTCCGCTGCTGGAATGTTCTTTATTATATTTAATACTATAAAGGAGATTAAGGAAGAAAAGAATGCCAGTATTCCGCAGCTTTTGCTTTTAATACAGTTTATTGGTGGTTTCTTTCTTACACTTCTTGTACAGGTTAATGTAAACAGGGCAAATAGTATTATGATACCTGTTATACTTATTGCTGTATATGGTCTGTGTGAAATAACCAGCCTGCTGAAGTCCGGGCTTTTATTATGGGTAGTGGCAGCAGTATACTTTATATTATCTGCCAATTTTGCCCAGGCGTACTTTAAAAATTATAATAATGATGCTGGATATGCATTTAGCGTGGGCTTTGAAGAAGCAATGCAATTTGCAAAGGAAAACAGCAATGATAATAGTACGGTATATGTTACCCCTTCAGTTTCACAGTCAAGAGTTATGTTTTATAGTAAAATACCTGTTGATAAGTATATTAATACAGTAGTTTACAATAATTATCCAGGTGCATTTATGGGAACAGATTCATTTGGTGAATTTTGTATGGACTTTGATATATATAATAATATAGATACAGAAGGCATTTATATACTGGATGCAGGTACAGATATATCTGTACTTATACAGGCAGGATTTGAAACCAGCCAGTATGGTTATTATACCGTTGCCATACATAAACATTGAAAAAGAGGCTGTTTTTTATCAAAAATATGAGTTTTACTGATTTATTACTATTAAGCCGTAAGGCTGGATAGTAACAAAGATAACTGGAAATTATAAATTTATAGTTGTAATTTCCGCAAAAAATGTATATACTATATTGTAGAAAGATTTCCTGGGGTGTTCGATACTCCTGATATTTTGAACCTACACCTATTGATTGGGATTCCTATATTTTTGTATTGATGCCATGCCTCCTCTGAGTGGAAGGCAGATATGCAGATGCGGTTGCCCACCTGGCTTAATTGCTAGGACTCAAAATTCAGGAACCGGCATTTTGGGGGTCTTCTTTAGTTTGTTTTTTCAGTCAGGGGGCTTGTAAACAAGCCCCTTTTTTGATAGAATTATAAAGCTGTAGCACCAGGACGTGCAGGCTGTGGCACGCTCTGGCATGGAATAACAAAGGAGGTAAAGACATGGCACAGAAAGGCAATTTACTTACATTCCGCCCGGATATAAAAGTGGTGGATGCAACTATAAGGGACGGAGGTCTTGTAAACGATTTTAATTTTACGGATGATTTTGTAAAGGATTTATATAAAGCTAATGTAAAGGCAAAAGTTGATTATATGGAGTTTGGATACCGTGCTGATAAGGAAATGTTTGATGTAGAAAGTTTTGGCAAGTGGAAATTTTCATCAGATGATGATATACGCAGCATAGTGGGAGATAACAATACAGAATTGAAAATTTCAGTTATGGCTGACACAGGACGCTGTAATTATAAAGAAGACATACGTGAACGGAGTGAAAGCCCGGTTGACCTTATACGTATAGCCACATATGTGAATACAATGCCAGCCGCACTTGATATGATAGAAGATGCCTATAAAAAGGGATATGAAACAACATGTAATATAATGGCAATATCTAATGCAAAAGAGTCAGATATAGCTGCTGCACTTGGGATGCTTGGACAGAGCCCTGTAGACGGCATATATATTGTAGACAGCTATGGCTCAATATATCCTGAACAGATAAGGCTTATTGCAGAGCAGTATATGGAAATTGGTGAGAAGTATAATAAATATATTGGCATACATGCCCATAACAACCAGCAGCTTGCATTTGCCAATACAATAGAGGCATGTGCGCAGGGGGTTTCTTACCTTGATGCGACCATGAGCGGAATGGGGCGTGGTGCAGGCAACTGCCCTATGGAACTGCTTCTTGGTTTCCTTAAGAACCCTAAGTATAAATTATTCCCTGTAATCCAGTTTATTGAAAATAATATCGTTCCCCTGAAAGAATCAGGCGTTGAATGGGGATTTGACATACCATACCTGCTTACAGGATATTTAAACCAGCATCCAAGGACTGCCATTGCAGCTATGAAAGAAGGCCGTAAGGACTATTCAGAATTTTATAAAGAAATAATTGACAAAGACTGACATAAAAAGCAGCGCAGAAATGGGGATTTTTATGGAAAATAGTATAAAACCTATAGGTGTGTTTGACTCTGGCGTTGGTGGCATAAGTGTTTTAAGGGAACTTGTAGGACAGATGCCAGGTGAAGATTTTATATATTTTGGGGATTCTGTGCATGCACCATATGGGACAAAGCCTTTAGAGGAAGTAAGGCAGCTTACAATTACTAATGTGCGTTTTCTTCTGGAAAGTGGGGCAAAGTCGATAGTAGTCGCCTGCAATACTGCCACAAGTGCAGCCGTTGCACAGCTTAGGAAGATGTACCCAGATGTGCCGCTTGTAGGTATAGAACCTGCGATTAAGCCTGCAGCAATGTATAAAGAAGATTCATGCGTAGTCGTTATGGCGACCCCTATGACATTAAAACAGGAAAAGTTCCAGAACCTGATGCAACAGTATAAAAACATGGCTGATATAGTGCCGCTGCCCTGCCCCGGGCTTATGGAATTTGTAGAGCATGGCGTACTTGGCGGTGAAGAATTAACCAGATATCTTGAAGTGCTGTTTGCTTCTGTTAATAACAAAAAAATTGATTCAATAGTGCTTGGATGTACCCATTACCCGTTTGTTAAGGATGTAATACAAGGGATTGCAGGGGATAGGGTAATGATATTTGATGGCGGTGAGGGTACTGCACGTGAAATGAAACGCAGGCTTAAGGAGGCAGGGCTTTTAAACCAAAGCGGCAAAAAAGGCAGCGTAAAATTTATAAACAGCCTGGATACAGATGATGAATTAAAGCTTTGCAGGTTTCTTCTTACATATAAAAGATAAATTATATTTACAAATTATAGAAAGCGGGCAGTATATTACCATGTCACAGGAAAGTAAAAATTTTTATAGAAAAACATTAGCACTTGTAATACCTATGGCGCTCCAGAACCTTATCAATGCAGGGATTTCTTCTATTGATGTAATTATGCTTGGTAAAGTAGGGGAAAAGGTGCTTTCTGGTGCTTCCCTGGGAGCACAGGTACAGTTTATAATGGGGCTTCTGCTATTTGGCGTTACTTCAGGTGCTGCTGTGCTTATGGCCCAGTACTGGGGTAAACGTGATATGCGCTCAATTGAAACAGTATTTTCCATAGCAGTAAAAATTGCACTGGCAGCAGGTGTCATGTTTACAATTGCAGCACTGGCAGTGCCGCAGGTGTTAATGTCATTTTTTACAAATGATGATGAAGTAATGGCAAACGGGGTCTTGTATCTCAGGGTTGTGGGCTTTTCCTATATACCTAATGCATTAACTATGATTTACCTTAATTCCATAAGGAGTATGGAAAAGGTAGGCATAGGTTTAATAACGTATTTCTTTTCATTAATTACTAATATAATAGTTAATGCGCTGCTTATTTTTGGGTACTTTGGTTTTCCAAAACTTGGCGTAATGGGTGCTGCTGCTGGTACTGTTGCAGCAAGGATAGTTGAATTTATAGTTGTATTAATATATGATAAAAAATTTAATGATGTATTTACATTCCACTTAAAATATCTTAAAATTAGGAACAAAGGGCTGGAAAGCGATTTCTTAAAAATTTCAGCGCCAGTAATTGCTAATGAACTTATGTGGGGGCTGGGGCTTTCAACAATGGCTGCCATAATTGGGCATCTTGGAAGTGCTGCAACTGCTGCCAATTCCGTAGCCCAGGTATGCCGCAATCTTGCAACGGTTATAGCATTTGGTGTTGCCAATGCTGCTGCTGTAATGATTGGAAAGGCTATAGGTGAAGGAAATAAAGAGCTTGCTAAAGTATACGGAG
>CAJTXH010000081.1 GCA_910580005.1 uncultured Lachnospiraceae bacterium
GTGCAAAATGTGTACATAACCAGTGCTGAAAGCACTGATTTGTTACTATGAAGCCATAAGGCTGAATAGTAACAACGGACGTGTCCACCTTCTACCTTTTTCTTGTTATTTTTTTTAAAAAATGTTATCATTAAATTAGCCATAAAACCAGATTGTTTTTGCTTATATCAATATTGAAGCGCAGATGGGGGTTCTTTATGAAAAAGAAAAAAATATTAACGGCTAACCTGGAAACAGGCTCTGTTAAAATTCCCGTACCAGAGGAAAATGAAAACTATGTACAGCCAGATTTGCAAAAAGGCAATAAGGATTTGACGTATTTTGAAAAAATACAGGCTTCAGAGGAATTTAGAATATTTGAAAGTGAATTTAATTCATGTGTTAATAATTTTAAGGGTGAACTTAATGACCTTGTTGCCAAAAACGGTGATGGAATTATCGAAAACATGTTAGGACATGTTGACCAGGTATTTAATAAAGCACGTAATCCCATTCATCTTATGGATATGATGTTATGTATAAGAAGTTATGATGATATTACATATGCACACTCAATGAATGTAGCGCTTATTTGTGATATAATAGGAAAATGGCTGAAGCTTTCTGATGACGATTTAATGGTACTTGTTACAGCAGGGCTTCTGCATGATATAGGCAAGCTGAAAATTCCCCCTGAAATTATAAAAAAACCTGGCAGGCTTACAAATGAGGAATTTGCACTTGTACAAAAACATCCTGGATATGGTTTTGATATTTTAAGAACTAAAAATCTTGACAGCAGAATTGCAAATGCTGCTTTACAACATCATGAAAGATATAATGGCAGTGGATATCCTGACAAACTTACAGGCATTGAAACGGATTTCTTTGCTTCTATAGTAGCTATTGCTGATGTTTATGATGCAATGACATCCAACAGGTCATACAGGAAAGGCATATGCCCGTTTGATGTGCTTGAACAGATGGAACGTGAAAAAGACAATTATGAGCCAGAAGTGCTGCATAAATTTATTAATAATACTGCTGAGTCATATGTTAATAATGAAGTAATGCTGTCAAATGGTGAGCGGGGGCGTGTTATATTATTGAATAAAAATTTCCTTTCAAGACCTCTTGTAGCTGCAGGCAATAATACATATGACCTTTCAAAAATGCGCAATTTATATATAGAAAATATTATTTAAAAACACCATATTGCATATGCAGTATGGTGTTTTTATGCACTTGGAAGATATATATATACCACATATCCCCATCTCAATATTATTCCTGTTATTATAAATGCTGCCTGAAGGACAATATCAGTCCATTTTTTATTAAATTTCTGTTTGCCAGTTTTATAATCTTTCTCTATTAAATCAATTTGTGCAGATAATTTTTTTATTATTAAAAAATATCCAGCAGTAATAAAGAACCATAAAAGAAACATTCCAAAACCTAAAAGCTGGAACAACCCATCATTTTTTGGTGTATAATATTCTGCTTTTCCTTTTACATTGGCCAGCCTGGAAAATGCATAATAAAGATAGTCAAGGGAAACATATCCCCAAAAGAGGCTGATAACTGAAAATATAAGCCTTTTCCACCAGTGCATTACATTCCCCCTGTCTTATGCCTGTTATGCAGTAACATAGATATTACGCAAATGTATCAAAATTCATGCCAAGAAGTACTGTACCTTCTGTTGCCATTCTTTCACGTTCATATATATTGCTGGTATCATATTCTGCTTTTCCAGAAGACATGTATTCATTTTTAATGGCATCAATCTGCTTTGTGCCTTGTGCATGGGCTGGCGCAGCTCCATTGTCATGCTGGTATATAACTGCAGGCTGCCGTTCTTCTCCTCTTTCAAGACCTGGAAGTTTTTTGACAGGCCTTACAGGATTAACAGGAACACCATTTACCTGGCTGTAGTTATGGTTATTAAAAACATACAGGTTACTAGCAGCCTTGTTGCTTGAAATCCTTTGTATAATCATAGCTTAACCCCCGTTTCTGTTTTAATATATTAATCAATTTTATTATACTTCTATCAGGGAAGTATTTCAAGGTTATTTTAAAAATTCTCCAAGCCTGTTATAAAACAGAAATAAAAAGGAAAATATAAAAGGGCGAAACACCGTTCTGCCCTTTTATATTTATTTACAGCTATGTTCCAGCATACCCGTGTTATACACAAGTACGTATTAAAATATCTGGCTTCCTGCTGCTATTTTATTCACTTATAAATCCCCTGTAATGGCGCACAAGCATCTGTGACTCAATCTGCTTTAACGTTTCAAGTACAACACCTACTATAATGATAAGTGATGTACCGCCAAATGATACATCTGCACCGAATGCACCTGAGAAAAATATAGGTACAACTGCCACAATTGATAATCCAATAGCACCTATTAAAATAATGCTGTTTAATACCTTTGTAAGATAATCTGTTGTTGGCTTTCCTGGTCTTATACCAGGTATAAAACCACCCTGCTTCTTCATATTAATTGCAATTTCCTGCGGATTGAATGTTATTGATGTGTAAAAGTAAGCAAAGAAAATCAATAATGCAATATATATAACAAGTCCCAGTGTATATTTAAATTCGCCAAAACTTTCAAAGTTGCACCATGCATTCTGGTTAAGCACTTTCAGTATCTTCTGTCCCAGTGAAGCCCCATCGCCTGATGCTGGCTGTACGCCTGCAAAGTTTGCGATTACAATTGGCATTGAGAACAGTGACCCTGCAAAGATTACAGGAATAACACCTGCAGTATTTACCTTCAGTGGGATATGTGATGTCTGTCCGCCTACAAGTTTCCTGCCCTGTGTTTTCTTAGAATACTGTACGTTTATCCTTCTCTCACCATCAGAAAGTATTACAATAAATACAACCATTCCAACTAATACAGCTATTATAATAACAGCACCAAGCAGCCCATTTGTTACAGTATTGGCACCTGACACAAACTTCTCATAGAGGTTTGCCATATCTTCTGGTACTCTTGATACGATATTGTAAAGAAGGATTATGGAAATACCATTTCCTACACCTCTTTCTGTAATTTGCTCACCAAGCCACATAAGATATGCTGAACCTGCTGTTAATGAAACAATTATTACTGATACAGATGTAAATGTTACACCTTCTGTCAGATAACCGCTTCTGCCAAACCCTACTGCCATTGCAGCACTTTCCATTACTGAAAGCCCGATTGTAAGGTATCTTGTATATTCTGCAAGTTTTTTTCTTCCCTCTTCACCATCTTTATGCAGCTCCTCAAGCCTTGGAATTGCAATAGTAAGAAGCTGTATAATAATAGATGCTGTAATATATGGTGTAATATTCAATGCAAATATAGACATTGATGAGAAAGAACCACCTGTAAGCTGGTTGAAGAAGTCAAGTGAATTCTGGCTGTCAAACCAGTTTGAAATATACGATGCGTCAACACCCGGAACCGGAAGCTGGCATCCTATACGTACAATAACCAAAGCAACTAAGGTATAAAAAATCTTATTCCTGAGCTCTTTGATTTTAAACGCATTCTGGACTGTCTGGAACATCCTTAAATCACCTCAGCTTTTCCACCAAGAGCCTCAATCTTCTGGATAGCACTCTTACTGAATGCATTAACCTGAACTGTAAGCTTCTTAGTTAATTCTCCATTTCCGAGCACCTTAACTCCATCTCTTGGATTACTAATTATGCCTTTTTCGCGTAATGCTTCAATAGTAACTACATCTCCATCATTAAATTTCTCTAACCTGTCAACATTTATCGCAACTATATCCTTAGAATTGCGGTTTGTGAAACCTCTCTTTGGAATACGTCTGTAAAGTGGCATCTGGCCACCTTCAAAACCTGGACGTGGAGCGCCTGAACGTGCTTTCTGTCCTTTATGTCCCTTACCTGCTGTCTTTCCATTGCCCGAACCATGTCCACGGCCTTTTCTGAAATTATTGCTCTGCTTAGAACCTTTTGCTGGTTTTAAATTTGATAAATTCATTTTTAACCTCCTGTAATACGGACTGGCGCATATGCCAGCCGTTTTCCACTATACGGGCACAGGATTATGCCCTCGCACTATTCTATTATATTTCTTCAACCTTTAAAAGATGCCTTACATGCCATACCATGCCCCTTACAGCATCATTGTCAGGCAGCTCAACTGTTTTGTTAAGCTTCCTTAAACCTAATGCTTCAACAGTCGCACGGTGTTTTGGAATAGCACCAATTGTAGATTTAACTAATGTAATCTTTAACTTCCCTGCCATATTAGCCTCCAATCATTTAAGCGGAATAATCAGCTTAAAAGTTCTTCAAGTGATATTCCTCTTGCCCTTGCTACATCTTCTGGCCTCTTAAGGTTGTCAAGACCGTTAATTGCAGCAAGTACAACATTCTGCTTGTTATTAGAACCAAGAGATTTTGTACGGATGTTCTTGTAACCTGCAAGCTCAAGTACGGCACGTGCCGGACCACCAGCAATAATTCCTGTACCTTCTGGAGCTTTCTTAATCAGTACAGAAGCACTGCCAAATTTACCAATAAAGTCATGTGGCACACTGCCATTTGGGTCGATAGGAACTTCAACAAGTTTCTTTGTTGCGTCTTCTTTGCCTTTGCGGATAGCTTCTGGTATTTCAGCAGCTTTGCCAAGGCCAACGCCAACATGGCCGTTCTTATCGCCAACTACTACTAATGCAGTAAATCTCATATTGCGTCCACCCTTAACTACTTTGGTTACGCGCTTAATCGTTACTACATTATCTTCCAGCTCTAACTGGCTGGCATCAATAATTGTACGTTTCATGAGTTTTCCTCCTAAATCTATTAGAATTCTAAGCCAGCTTCTCTTGCTGCTTCAGCTAAAGCCTTTACCTTGCCATGATATATATAACCGCCCCTGTCAAATACAACAGTTTTAATACCTTTTTCAACCGCTCTTTTAGCAATTACAGTACCAAGTTTTGCAGCAGCATCAACATTATTTGTCTTCTCTAATCCTTCTTTAACTTCACCCTGGAGGGTTGAAGCAGAAACTAAAGTATGGCCTGCAACATCATCTATAACCTGGACATACATATGGTTATTGCTTCTGAATACTGCCATACGTGGTCTTTCTGGTGTACCTGAAATGCGCTTGCGGACTTTAAGATGTTTCTTTGCACGGACTTCACTTCTTGACTGCTTTTTAATCATCGCATTTTCACTCCTTTACTTATTTTTTACCTGTCTTACCAACTTTACGCCTGATAACCTCATCAGCGTATTTAATACCTTTGCCCTTATAAGGCTCTGGAGCTCTCTTTTCCCTGATTTCGGCAGCGTACTGTCCGACTTTCTCTTTATCTATACCTTTAACAATAATCTTGTTCTGTCCCTCAACTACTACTTCAAGGCCTTCTGGGTCTTCCATCTCTACAGGATGTGAATATCCAAGAGAAAGGATTAACTTCTTGCCCTGCTTCTGCGCCCTGTAACCAACACCATTTACTTCAAGTTCTTTTGTATAACCCTCTGTTACTCCTGTAACCATGTTAAATACAAGGGTTCTTGTAAGGCCATGCAGTGATTTCATTTTCTTAAGGTCATTTGGTCTTGAAACACGGATTTCTTCCCCTTCTTTCTTAATCTCCATCTCTGCTGGTAATACTCTTTCAAGAGTACCCTTTGGTCCTTTTACAGTCACTTTATTATTTTCTGCAATATCGACAGTTACTCCTGCCGGTATAGCGATAGGCATTCTTCCAATACGTGACATGCCGTACACCTCCATATTCTTAGGTTTATATTTAAAACGGATTCCTGCTTCTACCAGATAAATGCAAGAACTTCGCCGCCAACATTTGCTTTCCTTGCTTCCTTGTCAGTCATAACACCTTTATTTGTAGAAATAATGGCAATGCCAAGCCCGCCAAGGACTTTAGGAAGCTCTTCCTTGCCAGCATATATACGCAGGCCTGGTTTTGAAATTCTCTTTAAACCAGAGATAATCTTATCATTCTTGTCTGCGCCATACTTTAATGTAATATGAATCATTTTGATGCCGTCAACATCAACCATATCAAACTTTTTAATGTAACCTTCCTTTAAGAGAATTTCTGCGATAGAATTTTTCATCTTTGAAGCAGGTACATCTACTGTATCATGCTTTGCAGTATTTGCATTACGGATTCTTGTAAGCATATCTGCAATAGGATCGCTCGTCATCATTTTAGTTTTACCTCCTTACCAGCTTGCTTTCTTCACGCCTGGAATCTGTCCTTTATAAGCTAACTCACGAAAGCAGATTCTGCAAATTCCGTATTTCCTCAAATAAGCATGTGGCCTGCCACAAATCCTGCAGCGGCTGTATTCCCTTGTAGAAAATTTAGCCTTGCGCTGCTGCTTAACCTTCATAGAAGTCTTAGCCATGAAATTTCCCTCCTTATTTTTTGAACGGCATACCGAACTGTGCCAATAATTCACGAGCTTCTTCATCAGTTTCAGCTGTAGTAACAATTATAATATCCATACCCCTGACTTTATCTACTTTGTCATACTCTATTTCTGGGAAAATAAGCTGCTCTTTAATACCAAGTGCATAATTGCCCCTGCCATCAAATGCATTAGGATTTACACCCCTGAAGTCACGTACACGTGGCAGTGCAAGGTTTACAAGACGGTCAAGGAATTCATACATCCTTTCACCCCTTAAAGTAACCTTACAGCCTATTGGCATACCTTCCCTTATTTTGAAGTTTGCTATTGAATTTTTAGCCTTTGTTGTAACAGGCTTCTGTCCTGCAATAATTGCAAGGTCGTTCATGGCAGAATCAAGCACTTTTGAATTTTCTTTTGCTTCACCAATGCCCATATTTATAACTATCTTTTCAATCTTTGGCACTTGCATAACGTTTTTATAACCAAACTTTTTGGTCATGCCATCAATAATTTCTTTCTGATAAGTTTCTTTTAAACGAGTCAACGCTAACAGCCTCCTTTCTGAGATTAATCAATTACTTCACCAGTTGCTTTTGCATAACGGACTTTTTTACCATCCTGGAATTTAAAGCCTACACGTGAAGCTTTTCCTTTGCTGACGTACATAACATTTGACATGTCAATAGGAGCAGACTGCTTTACAATGCCGCCCTGCGGATTTGCCTGGCTTGGCTTTGTATGCTTTGTAACCTGGTTAATCCCTTCAATGATTACTTTGCCATTTTTAACGGCTGTTACTTTGCCCTCTCTGCCTTTATCTTTACCAACGATAACCTTAACCGTATCGCCTTTTTTAATTTTACTAGTTGCCACAATGACACCTCCTTATAATACTTCTGGTGCTAATGAAACGATTTTCATAAACTGTTTTTCCCTTAACTCCCTTGCTACAGGCCCAAAAATACGTGTTCCTCTTGGTGTCTTGTCATCACGTATAATTACTGCTGCATTTTCATCAAACCTGATATAAGAACCATCAGGGCGGCGTATACTCTTTACTGTACGTACTACAACTGCTTTAACTACATCACCTTTTTTTACAACACCGCCTGGTGTTGCATCTTTGACAGAAGCAACAATAATATCGCCAACACCGGCATATCTCCTTGTTGAACCACCCATAACCCTGATACAAAGAAGTTCTTTAGCACCTGTATTATCAGCTACTTTAAGTCTTGATTCCTGCTGTACCATGTTTAACCTCCATATTCTGCAAAATTATTTTGCCCTTTCAACTACTTCTACAAGCCTCCATCTCTTATCCTTAGATAATGGCCTTGTTTCCATGACTCTTACCCTGTCACCAATTTTGCAAGTATTTTCTTCATCATGGGCTTTTAATTTATAAGTTCTCTTAACAATTTTATTATAAAGTGGATGCTTTACGTTATCAACGATTGCAACAACTATTGTCTTGTCCATCTTATCACTGACTACTTTACCTACACGTGTTTTTCTAAGATTTCTCTCCACTTGCGTGTCCTCCTTTCAACACTGCCATTCTATAAAGGGCATTACTGCTGCTGTGCTGTGAGCACTGTCTTAATTCTTGCAATATTCTTCTTTACTTCTTTAATCCTGCTTGTATTCTCTAACTGGTTAGTTGCGTTCTGGAACCTGAGATTAAAAAGCTCTTTCTTGGCAGCTACTAAATCAGCATTTAATTCTTCTACAGATTTATTCCTTAAATCTTCTATATACTGCTTACTCTTCACAGCCCGCACCTCCTTCTAAATCCGCCTTTGATACAACCTTGCACTTTATAGGCAATTTGTGTGTTGCAAGACGTAAAGCTTCTCTTGCTATTTCTTCTGATACTCCAGAAATTTCAAACATTACACGGCCTGGCTTAACAACAGCCACCCAGTATTCAAGTGCACCTTTACCTTTACCCATTCGGGTTTCAGCAGGGGTCTTTGTTACTGGCTTATCTGGGAATATTTTAATCCAGACTTTACCACCACGCTTGATATAACGTGTCATAGCAACACGGGCAGCTTCTATCTGGTTTGATTTAATCCATGCAGGCTCTAATGCCACAATACCATACTCACCATTTGTGATTTTATTTCCTCTGAGCGCTTTTCCTGTCATGCGGCCCCTGAACTGCTTGCGGTGTTTAACTCTTTTAGGCATTAACATTATTTATCGCTCCCTTCCTTATTGGCATTGTTTTTTGTTGGAAGTACCTCACCATTGTAAATCCAGACTTTTACACCGACCTTGCCATATGTTGTGTCAGCTTCTGCAAAACCATAGTCAATATCAGCACGGAGTGTCTGAAGAGGAATAGTACCTTCACTATAGAACTCTGTACGTGCCATATCAGCACCGCCAAGGCGTCCTGAACAGCTTGCTTTAATACCCTTTGCACCTGTCTTTAATGTCCTTCCCATTGCAGACTTCATTGCACGCCTGAATGAAATACGGTTTTCTAACTGCTGTGCAATATTTTCAGCAACAAGCTGTGCATGTTTATCTGGATTCTTGATATCCATAATCTTAATGTCAAGAACTACTTTTCTTCCAATTACTTTAATGATTTCTTTCTTTAATTTTTCTATTTCAGCCCCGCCCTTTCCAATTACAAATCCAGGCTTTGCTGTGTGTATTATAATACGTACCTTATCTGCTGGTCTTTCTATTTCTATTTTTGAAATGCCTGCGCTGTATAATTTCTTCTTTACAAATTCTCTTATTTTATAATCTTCTACAAGAAAATCTGCAAAGTCTTCTTCTGCATACCAGTTGGAATCCCAGCCGCTTATAACGCCGACCCTTAAACCATGAGGATTAACTTTCTGTCCCATTTTAATCTCCTTTCATAAACCCATATAATAATTAACGTTCGTTAAGAATTATTGTTATGTGGCTCATTCTCTTCTCGATACGATATGCCCTGCCCTGGGCTCTTGGTTTTATTCTCTTCATTGTCGGTCCTTTATTTGCAAAACATTCTTCTATATATAAATCACTTGGATTCATACCATTATTGTTCTCAGCATTTGCAATTGCAGACTGTAATAATTTTAATATGATGCGTGAAGCATTTCTTGGGCTATATGTCAATATACCAATTGCTGTTTCTACATCTTTGCCTCTTATGGCATCCAGCACAAAACACGCCTTCTGTACGGAAACCCTTGCATAAGATAATTTTGCAGAAGGTCTGGTGTCTCTCTGGTTCTGGTTTCTTTCTCTCTTTATCTGGGATCTATGTCCTTTTGCCATTGATGAAGCCTCCTTTCAAGTTCTCAGACATAACAGCTATGGTGGCAGCTGCCACTCACAGCCCAGTCTTATCAAATAATGCTCAATTATACCAATATAATATATTATAAATCCTAACGTTTCTTCTCGTCTTTACCATGGCCTCTGTAAGTCCTTGTAGCAACAAACTCACCAAGCTTGTGTCCAACCATATCCTCTGTCACATATACAGGCACATGTTTCCTGCCATCATGCACTGCAAATGTAAGTCCGACAAATGATGGGAAAATAGTAGAACGGCGTGACCATGTTTTGATAACCTGCTTATCGCCTGACGCAACCTGTGCATCAACCTTTTTAAGAAGGCTGGCATCAGCAAAAGGCCCTTTCTTTAATGAACGTGACATTATATCCTCCATTCTGCTGGTATATTTATATCACCAGCTTAATAAAACTCCAACAGCAAAACTTAATTTAGTTTTATTTAGCTAAAGCTTTGCCATCCCTTCTTCTTACTATCATTTTATTTGACTGTTTGTTCTTCTTACGTGTCTTTAAGCCAAGAGCAGGCTTGCCCCAAGGAGTACATGGGTTTGGACGTCCTACACTTGTCTTACCTTCACCACCACCATGAGGATGGTCATTAGGGTTCATAACAGAACCACGTACTGTAGGCCTTATGCCCATATGGCGTTTACGTCCCGCCTTACCAATATTTACAAGTGCATGTTCACCATTACCAATTACACCGATTGTAGCACGGCACTGTATAGGGACCATTCTCATTTCGCCTGAAGGAAGCCTTAATGTTGCATACTTTCCTTCTTTAGCCATAAGCTGTGCACCATTGCCTGCAGCACGTACAAGCTGGCCACCTTTGCCTGGCTGGAGCTCAATGTTGTGTATCTGTGTACCAACAGGAATATTTTCAAGAGGAAGACAGTTGCCAACTTCAATTTCAGCAGCAGGGCCGTTCATTATCTTCTGTCCTACTTTAATTCCTTCTGGTGCAAGGATATATGCTTTCTGTCCATCAACATAAGCAACTAATGCAATATTTGCTGTCCTGTTAGGGTCATATTCAATAGTTTTTACTGTTGCAGGAATATTGTCTTTATTTCTCTTAAAATCAATTATTCTATATTTTCTTCTTGAACCGCCACCATGGTGCCTTACAGTAATCTTACCCTGGTTATTACGGCCGGAATTCTTCTTTAATGACACTGTAAGTGACTTTTCCGGCTTATCTGCTGTAATGCCGGACCTGTCAACAACTGTCATGTGTCTTCTGGAAGGTGTATATGGGTTAAATGTTTTAATTGCCATGACATTTTCTCCTTTCAATATCTAGTGTGCGATAGGTTTTCCACACACTTCTTTATTTTAAAGCCCTTCAAAAATTTCAATTTCCTTGCTGTCTTTTGCCAGCTTTACAATAGCTTTCTTAGTCTTGGCAGTCTTGCCTGATGTGCGCCCACGGCGGCGTGTCTTGCCTTCAAGGTTCATTGTGTTTACCTTGTCAACCTTTGTGCCTTCAAAGAGCTTTTCAACAGCTTCTTTTATCTGGTTCTTTGTTGCATCAGTGTGTACAAGGAAAGTGTACTTCTTCTCTTCCATAGCAGCCATTGACTTTTCAGTAATAACAGGCTTAAGGATTATATCATAATATTTTAAATCTGCCATTATGCGTACACCTCCTCTATCTTAGATACAGCACTCTTTGTAATTATAACTGTTTCATATTTTAAAATGTCATATACATTGATTGTATTAGTAGTAATAGCCTTTACACCTTCAATATTCCTTGCTGAAAGCGCTACATTAGCATTATCTTCACCATCAAGGATTACAAGTGCTTTCTTTACTTTTAATGCATCAAGCACACTTACCATTTTCTTTGTTTTAATTTCATCAAATTTAAGTGAATCCATAACAAGGAATTTCTCTTCATTTACCCTGCTTGTAAGTGCAGATTTCATTGCATTTGCTTTTTCCTTCTTATTCATCTTAAATGAATAGCTTCTTGGTACTGGTGCAAATACAACTCCGCCGCCTTTCCACTGTGGAGCTCTTATAGAACCCTGCCTTGCATGGCCAGTCCCCTTCTGTTTCCAAGGTTTCTTTCCGCCGCCACGTACTTCTGAACGTGTCTTAGCCTTCTGTGTGCCCTGGCGCTTATTTGCAAGCTGAAGTGTTACAGCCATATGAATTAAATGTTCATTTACATTAACAGCGAATACTTTGTCATTTAAGTCCATCTTACTGACTTCGCTGCCTTCCATATTATAAACAGATACATTAGCCATCTGTGTATTCCTCCTTTCCAAAAGAATTATTTATGAGCCTTGACGCTTTCTTTAATTATTACACAAGCCTTCTTTGGTCCAGGTACAGCGCCCTTAACTAATATTAAGTTCTTGTCTGCATCTACCCTTACAACTTCAAGGTTCTGTACTGTAACTTTTACATTACCCATCTGTCCTGGCATCTTCTTCCCCTTAAATACACGTCCCGGGTCAGAACAAGCGCCGTTTGAACCTGCATGCCTGTGGAACTTTGAACCATGTCCCATAGGCCCTCTGTGAAGACCATGTCTCCTGATAGCACCCTGGAAACCTTTACCTTTAGAAGTACCAGTTGCATCAATCTTGTCGCCTGCTTCAAAGATACCAGCAGTAATTTCCTGCCCTGGCTTATACTCTTCAGCATCCTCAAATTTAAATTCTTTCAGATATCTCTTTCCAGAAACACCTGCTTTTGCAAAATGTCCCTGTAACGGCTTGTTTACACCGTGAATTCTTTTAACTTCCCTTTTTCCTGTTGCATCCTTTGTGATAACTTTGTCTTTCTTGTCAACAAAGCCTACCTGTACTGCGCTGTAACCATCATTGTCAACAGTCTTAACCTGTGTAACATAACATGGCCCTGCCTGGAGTACAGTAACAGGGGTTAAAACCCCGTTGTCATTGAAAATCTGTGTCATACCGATTTTCGTAGCTAAAATAGCTTTCTTCATTATTAATGCACCTCCTGTTAATCTACAGCGGATTTCAAATCCTGCCCTGACGCATGGTGTTGAAATCATCCTAGATGGTCTATAACGTGCATGCTTGTATTTGTTTCAATCCACGTCCGGTATTTCCGGAGTACAGCATGCGGCATAAGCCGTGCGGATTGCCTCATGCCAGTGGGGGTTACTGGTTTATCTCTGCCTCCACTGCCGCTCTATATAAACCCTAAGAGTTTCTACCTGTTAAAAAAGATATTACTTTTCTTTCATTTTAAGGACTACTGCTACACCAGATGGCATTTCCATCTTTGTAAGAGCCTCTATGGTCTTCTGTGTAGGGGCAATAACATCAATCAGTCTTTTATGTGTCCTCTGCTCAAACTGCTCTCTTGAATCTTTGTACTTATGGACAGCACGGAGAATTGTAACTACTTCCTTCTTTGTTGGAAGTGGTACAGGCCCGCTAACCTTTGCACCTGTCTTTTTAACTGTCTCAATAATCTTTGCAGCAGCATGATCAACCTGGTTGTGGTCATACGCCTTGAGTGTAATCCTCATTACATTTGTTGCCATAAAAAAAGCCGCCTCCTTTTCGCACTTTT
>CAJTXH010000082.1 GCA_910580005.1 uncultured Lachnospiraceae bacterium
ACATTTGCCGGATTAAACATAAACAGGCAAATACAAATAATAATTGCGATTGAAATATTTTGTTTTCTCATATCTTTTCTCTCCTTATCATTTTTTTAGATACATACAGATATTGTCCGTACACTTTTATCTATATAGTTAATGAGTTACTGTATATTCAAGGTCTCCAACAATAAAAAACTAAGAACTCCAGCTATTTTAAATACACTGTAACCGTCTTTGACCCTGTATATTTAAAGTACAATAAAGCTATTGCTATACGACACATTTGCAAACATCTTATCAATATATCTTGCAAGTCAAATTTTTATACTGCTCCATCTGTAAATTAATTTCCTAAGAAAAACTTGCAATTACTATTAAAGATATAATATACCTATATGCTTAAAAAGTCAACACTGTTTTTATAATATATACAGCTTTGAAAGGTAAATTTTATTATAGCCTGCCAGTACACGGAAACAAAAAAACCATTAAGGAATTTAATCCCTAATGGTTTCTATAAAGTTTATTCTGCAAGCAGCATCATTATTTCATTGCTTCTTGCAATAAACTCTGTCATTTCTGCTGCTTTAAGCGGCTTATTAGCAATTATTGCAAGGTCATAAAGCTGTTTACAGAACATGTCTGTATGTTCCCCTTCTTTATTTTCAAGTATATACTGTACAAGTTTATTAGAAGAGTTAAGCACAAGTGTTTCACCACCGCCAAACATGTCTGAGTCCATTCCTGCGCCGCCTGCACTGTACATTTTCATCATATCCTGCATACGCCTTGTTTCTTCAGGAAGTGTAACCATTGATGAAATATTCTCATTCTTAAGTTTTTCAACTTTTACTTGCAGATTTTCCTTGCCAAGTGCCTTTTTAAATATTTCACTTAATATTTCTGTCTGTGCCTTTAATGTTTCCTCATCTGCTTCTTCTGTCATAGTTTCATTAAGCCCTGCGTCAATACGCTGGAATTTAACTTTTAAATCACCCTGTTCTAATTGCGAGATAAAAGGCTGGTCTATAGGATGGCTTAAAATTACAGCATTTAACTCCTGTTCCTTAAACATATTGACATACTGGCTCTGTTGCTGCATGTCTGTAACATAGTAAACTGTTGCTGGTTCTTCTTCTTTATCTTCCTGCTCTTCGGTGTCAGCAGCATCTGCACTTTCTACGCTTTCTTCCACTACCACTTCTTCTGCACCATCTTCTGGAGAATCTGTGCCCTTTGCAGCATCAACATATTCAGGCAGTGTAATATACTTGTCATTTAAATCTTTAAATATTATAAAATCTGACATCTTTTCACGGAATTTATCATCTTTAAGACATCCATATTTAATAAATGGGCTGATATCTTCCCAGTATTTCTCATAATTTTCCCTGTCAACCTTATACATGCCAGAGAGCTTGTCAGCAACTTTCTTTGTAATATAATCAGAGATTTTCCTTACAAAACCATCATTCTGCAAAGCACTTCTTGATACATTCAAAGGAAGGTCAGGGCAGTCAATTACACCTTTAAGCAGCATAAGGAACTCTGGTATTACTTCTTTAATATTATCAGCAATAAATACCTGGTTGTTATAAAGCTTAATTACACCATCAAGATTATCATACTCCGTATTTACTTTTGGGAAATACAATATTCCCTTTAAGTTAAATGGATAATCCATATTTAAGTGAATCCAGAATAATGGTTCTTTATAATCATTAAATACTGTCCTGTAAAACTCCTTGTATTCTTCATCAGTACAGTCATTAGGATGTTTCATCCAGAGAGGCGTTGTTGTACTAAGTGAAACAGGACGCTTGTTAATCTTTGCTTTTTCCTTGCGTGGTGAAACCTCAACAACTTCTTTTTCACCATTTTCATTTTCACGCTCTTCTGTCTTAGCTTCTTCAATTATAGTTTCAACTAATACATCATCTTCCCTTAAATCTTCTTTATCTATTGTTTCATATTCCTGTTCTGCATTTGCTTTTGAAAGGAATATTTCAACAGGCATAAATGAACAGTATTTGGAAAGCACTTCCCTTACCCTGTATTCATTAGCAAACTCCAGGCTGTCTTCAGAAAGATAGAGCGTAATTGTTGTACCAACGGTTTCTTTATCACCATCTGACATTTCAAAATCAATTCCGCCTTCTGACTCCCAATGTACAGGTTCCGCGCCTTCCTTCCATGACAATGTGTCAATAGATACACTGTCAGCTACCATAAATGCAGAATAAAAACCAAGCCCGAAATGGCCTATTATCTGCTCTTCATTAGTTTTATCCTTATATTTCTCAAGGAAATCTGTAGCCCCTGAAAATGCTACCTGGTTAATATATTCATCAACTTCATCAGCAGTCATTCCAAGGCCTGTATCAGTAAATGAAATAGTTTTGCCTTCTGTATCAACAACAACCTGTATCTCTGCCTTAAAATCATCAGGAAGTGTATATTCACCCATTATATCAAGTTTCTTTAACTTAGTAATAGCATCACAGCCATTTGAAATAAGTTCCCTTATAAAAATATCATGGTCTGAATAAAGCCACTTCTTAATAATCGGGAACATATTCTCTGATTCAATAGATAAGCTGCCTTTTTTATTCTGCATATTCATCTCTCCTATTCTTTATTGTTCCAACCCATCTGTTCCGTTCCTATTATTAGCAACCAGACACAAAGACTGCTAACAAACTTACAAAAGGTATAATAATACGGTTGTTAAAAAAAGTCAAGAGTTTTTTAGCACTCTTTTTAAAAGAGTGCTAAATTATATAAAATATTTTCCTAAAATGCTCTAAAACTTTGTTTTTATACTAATCTCCATGCCGTGGCCCCACACGTTACAAATAGGAATGAAAAATGCTGTTCTTGCAATTCTGGTATTAATAAATTTCAACTATTTATAACTTTTGCACATACTTTCCATGTACTGATGATTTCCTCACACTGTTCTGTATCAATATCTTCTACTGCATTTTTAAGTTTCTCAAAATATTCTTTATCTTCCTTACTGTATGAGTATTTTTCCATATCACAGATAACTTCTTCCATATCATCTGTATCAAGGTTATCAAGCGCAGTTTCCATTCTTGCAAAAAATTCTTTAAGCTTTTTTATATCCACCTGCCTGCCGCCTTGTTCTGTATTTTTCTTTGTAAAATATGGTTTTAGTATATCTTTATACTTTATATATCTTTCAAGCATTACAGGTGTGGTTTTATGTATTAATGCTGCATCCTCCCTGTTGCCTGCTTCTTCCATCTGCTCTGCCTCTTCTGCCAGCACATTTGCACCAACCTGCCTTGAAGCACTCTTTAAGCCATGCACCTCTACAGTATAATTTTTCCATTGCTCATTCTGTTCATACTCTTTGATTAAAGCATATTTCTTTTCAATTACCCTGTAGTACTCTTTTAAAACAGACCAGAAAAGCTCTTCCCTCCCAAGAAGTTTCATTGCAGACTGCACATCAAGCCCGGTTATCTGGATGGTTGCATCATTCTTTCCGTCAGACTGGATGTTATTGCTTTTCTCTTTTTTCTCCCTTATGATTTTTTCTTTAGGAAGCCACTTTTTTAATTTTGAAATAATTATCCTTAATTCAATAGGCTTTGTCACAAAATCGTCCATGCCTTCACTAATAAATAATTCCCTTGTGCCATCAACTGCATTGGCTGTAAGCGCTATAATAGGGACTTGCCCGTTTTCACCCAGCATACGGCGTATAACCCTTGTAGTTTCCACTCCGTCCATTTCTGGCATCATATGGTCCATAAAAATAATATCATACTTTTTATTTGTTATCTTATTAACAGCCTCTTTACCACTAAGTGCTGTTTCAATCTTCATATCCAGAGGGTTTAAAAGCCCTTGTACAACTGTAAGGTTTACAGAATTATCATCTACTACCAGAACTTCTGCCTCAGGTGCAGTAAAATCAAAATCATCCGCTTCTATCTGTGAAAAACCTGAATATACATCATCACCATGGAAAATGCCTGCCATGCTTAAAGTATAAAGCGGCTTTTTTATTACACGTACATTCGGAATATTATATGAACGTGTGGAACGGAAATTTATAAGCACAACACCTGTTATATCTGGATGTTTTTTTAGAAAATCCTGCACATTATCTGTAAATAACGGCTGTTCCACAAACAAGTATGAAATATCTTCTTTCTCCAGCTTATCCAGTTCTTCTTCAGATTCAAGGCTATAATACGAAGCGCCAAACCTTAGAAGGTCCTTTTCCATCTCCTTTTCAAGATAATCATTTATAACCAGCCCTGCTGCCATTGTCCTTTCCTGTATCCTGTCAATTGATGGATGGACATTTGTAATTTTCTGTGGGATTTTAAATGTAAACTTGCTTCCTTTGCCATATACACTTTCTGCCTGTATTTCACCGCCCATAAGTGAAATAAGCTGTTTACATATTGCAAGCCCCAGCCCAGTGCCTTCAATATTGCGGTTGCGTTTGCTGTCTACCTGCTGGAAAGATTTAAACAGCTTTTTCATATCTTCTTTTTTAATTCCGCTTCCAGTATCAGAAATGCTTACATACAACATTATTTCATTTTCTTTAATATACTTGAAATCCATTTCAAGATGGACATTCCCCTTACTTGTAAATTTTACTGCATTATTGGCAAGATTTACTAAAATCTGCTTAATGCGTATATTGTCACCATGTATTTCGTGTGGCAGGTCAGGGTTTATATCAAGTGTAAACTCCACTTTCTTATTGCCTATACGTGTCATAATGATATTAACAACATCATTGATAACAGACATTGGCTCATAATCCACCTCATTAATATCCATTTTGCCAGACTCAATTTTAGAAAAATCCAGTATATCATTAATAATAGTAAGAAGTGACTGGCCAGAAGATTTAATCTGGCTTATATAGCTTCTTGCTGCTGGGGAAATATCCTCACGCAATGCCATTTCCGCCATTCCGATTACAGCATTCATAGGGGTACGTATCTCATGGCTCATATTGGCAAGAAAATCAGATTTCATATGTGAAGCCTTTTCAAGCTGTAAATTATTAAGGTAAATCTGGTTTTTATTGCTTGCAACTTCAGAAAGCACACCAGCAATATTATAAAGTGCAATTGATGCCTTGTCAATTTCTGCCTGTCCCATAATCTTTATATTGCCAGCTGCATCTATAAGCTCTTTTTCATCCGCACAAGCCTGCCTTGCAGTTTCTAGTATCCTTTCCCTGTCCAGTGGCTCTGTAAGCACCTGTCCGCCAATAAGGCATCCTGCCATTCTTTTACCTGCCATTATTGGTGCAGAGAACGCCATAAGCCCTGCATGGCAGAAATACCTGCATGGGCTTTTTGCATCTTTAACCATACGTGCCTTCTCTGTCTCATCCCTGTAACACTGTTCACACATCCTTTTCCCATTCTCCGTTCCCTGTATATTTTTAGTACAGAAATCATGGAAACCAGATGGCTCTGTCACAGCATTACCATTTGCATCTGTAACAATTGCTGCAATTCCTGTCATCATAGAGAAAGCATCCTGCATTTTCTGCAATGTACTGGCACTTATTAAATCTATTAAAGAAAGTTCCTCATCAATTATTTCCATAAGCACGTCCCCCTCTTTATCTTAAAACGTTTTTAATTGTTGAAGAAAGTTTCATCATATCAATAGGTTTTAAAAGATATCCCTGTGGTTTCATAGCAAGTACATCCTGGATTTTCTCCTTGTCAGTAACACCTGTGAGAAATACAACTGGCAAATCCTTTGTCCTGGCATCTGCACGTATCCTGCTTAAAACTTCAGGTCCTTTCTCCCCCGGCATCTCATAATCTAAAAGTATAAGGTCTGTCTTTTTAGTTTCTAAAAACTTTAGTGCTACTTTGCCGCTCTTGGCTACTGCCACATCATAATTTCCTGATAAATAACTTTTAATAAGCTTTAATACACTGCTGTCATCATCTACTACAAGAATATGTTTCCTCCTGTTCTCCTCTGCACCTTCAAGACTTGATATTATTTTCTCTGCTTCTTTCACTGCATCCGAAGCATCCGCTACTATCTGAGCTGCCATATCCGCCGTTTCTTTCCTGGTTCCAAGCCTTCTGCTGTCCTCAAGTGCCCTGGTAATTTTTTCTTCAATAATGCGGTATATTAGTGCTTTATCAATTATATTTACCCTTACACTTGTAATAGTTTTTTCAAATTGTGAACATTCCCTGGCATCACCTATAACAAAAACGGGGATTTTCTTCCTTTTCAGTTCATTCATAACACCTGCCAGTTTCTTTATTGCATCAAAATTTTCGCCATTAAGGCAGAGTACAAATGCATCTGGCTGTACATATTTAATATGGTTCATAATATCCCCAAAGCGGTCTGAACTGCTTATGCATTCAAGCCTCTGCCCCATATTATCAAAAAACTGGTTAATAAGGTTCTTATTATTTCCTAAAATCAATATTTTGTATTTCATAAACACCCTGTTACTGGTTATAGTATTACATATTTTTCAGTAACTTTTCCCTTTCTTATTTTCTAATATTTTCTGGATATATAATGCTGCAGCCTGTATTCCCCTTTTCTATTCAGTATAACATCCCATTTTTATGCATTTTTGATAATTTTTTCTTCCCACTGTTTATATTCTTCACTATCAAGTTCCCTTTCTACTACTACATAAGGTTCGAGGGCTTCATGTGGTACAGCAAGGAAATTTGCATCAAAACTCCTGGACGGGCCTTTGTCAAGAAGCACAATTACAGCGTATCCATCTATTACAGGTATGCAGTCTGGAGGCATCTCTCCCCATATAAGGTTCATTACTTCATCATTTCCACATACTGTATTTGGCATTACACTATAATTACATTCTGTAAAATGTGTAACATATGATTTGCCCCAGCAGTCATCTGGATAACTGCCATATGCAAGGTCTATAAGTGATTCATCTGCATTAAATGAAGACATACCGTATTTTTCACCAAAATTCCCTGCTATCTGCCCTTCTAAAAGGAAAATCAGGTGGAAACAGTTATTTATGTCATTTGCTTCTGCAAAAAACCCCTGCTTTCTGGCTGGATAAAGAACAAGCAGTTTTAAATCATTGCAAGTCCTCTGCATACAGTCAACATAATATACTGATTTAAGATATGGGCTTTCTGGTGCTTCTTCTGCAAGATATGTTATCTCCTCCCCTATATCTTTATCTGCAAGCATTTTTCTTAAACTTGTATCCCTTGATAAAAAAGCCATTGCAGTTACACAAAGAACATTAAAACCAAAATATGCCCTTGCCCAGTCCTTATTTTTATTATATATTTCCTGGAAACCAGGCATTTCTTCATATTCATCCTCTGTTTCAATGCTCTTAAACATGTTATAAAGATTAGTACAGGCTTTTACAAACAGTTCTATAACACCCTGCCCTGCTGATGTGTCTTCCTCCCTCTCACATACAAAACCTATAACATTAGACAAGATGCTTGCCTTATATAAATCCATTTTATCCAGGTTATCTGACAGTTCCATTGTAAATTTTATTAAATCACCACTGTTAATTGACTTCCCTACAGCCTCCCCAAAAGCTGGAAAATCATGCAAAATCCTTTCATTGCCTAAATCCCCAAATTCAGTTTCTGTACATAAAAAATCCATAAGTTCCTTATTTTCCATAAAAACCCCCTTTTCTGCGCTGTTTTTGTGTATAAAAATATTTGATTTATAATATTTAATTATTTAAATTAAATAACTTAAACTACTCAGGTTTAAGGCTGAACAGTTTTGCGCCCACGCCATTACCTGCCGCCATAACGATTATGTAAATAAATGTTTTTAAATTGTAACTGCCAGCCAGGTGGAAATAAAACATATTGGCTATTGAATGTTCAAATCCAGATAATATAAAAACCATAACAGGCGCTATTATAAATGCAATATTTTTTGATTTATTATAATTATCAATGGCAAGGTACATCATTACCCCACAAAATACCGATAAGATAAATACATTAAAAATATTATTGTCCAGCTTTTTTGCTGCCAGTGCTGTACTGTCAATATCCATGTGTGCCATTTTTGCCAGAAATGCAGCAATAAAAGTTCCTGCAAAGTTTCCTGACAGCACAACCAGCATATCCAGAAGCTCTCTGTATCTTTTAATAAAACCAATCTTGCCAGTATATAAATAAAATCCCTGTGTAACTATTGTCAGCAGACCAAAAGAAAATAGCAGTGAACCTGTTACCTTATTACCAACTGACAAGTATACAATTCCGCCTATGCCTATCATAAAGCCAGCATAAACAGCCTTAATAAACATATGTACCTTATCCATGTATAACCTCCTGCAATACTTTATACCAGTTTAATTATACTGTATTTTACAAGTAATGGAAAGCATATTATAAAAATGTAGTGATGTTTTTATATCCTGCTGTGATAATCTTAAATACATTACAATTACTGGCATATACTTACCTGTCCCTGTTTTGTATAAACATATATCTATATATGCATATAAAAACTGCATAGGTTTTTATACTAAACCTATGCAGTTTACTTTATAAATACAAAATATAAATAAATATCTGCTATATATTATCTATTGTATATAATCTATTTCATATACATTTTAAAATTCTGGTTCTATAAGACCAAATGTATTCCCTTTCCTCTTATAAACAACATTTACCTCATCAGTTGTTGCATTACGGAAAACATAGAAATTATGTCCGAGCAGTTCCATCTGTATACAAGCCTCTTCAGGATCCATAGGCTTCATTGCAAACCTCTTAGAACGGATAATCTTAATCTCATCATCCTCTTCTATCTCTTCTTCTACAAAAGCTTTGCTAAGACCTATAGCTGACTGCTGCTGGTCAATAATTTTATTTTTATATTTACGCAGCTGGCGTTCAATAATTTCCTCAACTAAATCTATAGAAACATACATATCATCACTAACCTGCTCCGCCCTTATTATGTTTCCTTTCATTGGTATGGTAATTTCTATTTTCTGCCTCTCTTTCTCCACACTAAGGGTAACATGTACTTCTGTCTCTGGAGTGAAATACCTTTCAAGCTTCCCTATCTTGTCACTAACCGCAGACCTAAGACCTTCCGTTACATCAATGTTTTTACCACTAATAATGTATTGCATAATACCACTCCTTTACTATTTATTGTATCTATTATAACGCATGTATAGAATATAATCAAGTAAAAATGCACAAATTTGACATTATTTAAACAGACAAATAGTTTAAATTTAACTAAATTTCCCTTCAAATATTTTCTTTATCAGAAAATTCTAAAATTCCAGCAACTTATAATTTTATATATTATATTATGCACAATGTTTATTAAAAATTGTGCATAATGTGGATAACTCTGCGGATAAGTCATTTTTTAGAGTTTTTTGATAACAATAAAATGTTGACAACCTGTAAGTTATTAACATCCTCCTATAAATGTTTTACATAATATAACTTTTTCCGACAAAATCCGACATACCGTGTCAGATTTTTTGTTTTTTTATCATTAATTGTCAGATTATTTACCTATTGTATAAGACTATATCCAAAATCAAAAAGCATCTCATTAGTATCTGTAAGTGTTATATTATGCTGCAGTGCAAATATAATAATACTGTCCCTGCTAATTCTTGCATATAGTATAGGATATCCTGTTGCCTTTAATAAATCTTGTATTTCCTCAAAAGATAACTTCAGGGTAAAACATATAGCAAGCACTTTATCACGTGAAGGTTTTTTAGTGCCTGATAAAATCTGGTATGTATAAGTCCTGTCAAGCCCTGAGTTTTTAATAAGCTGTCCGCTTGAAATGCCTTTACTATTTAAAATGTTCCGGATATATTCATGCAGTTCCATTTTAACAAGGTTATCTTCTTCTTTCTCAATGTAATCCCCTGGCTGTGCAACACCTTTTAAAATTTCTAATAAATCCTGTGTCTTTTTAAGCATTTATATTTATCCATCCTTTATTGCATAACACTACTCTCTTATAAAACGTTTGTCAGCTGCTTTTATTCCTTCCTCATCTGACACATATCTCTCCACTTTCATATGCAGGTCATACTTTATTCTGAGTTCTGTAATTTTTTCCATCATTGGTGACGCATGATGCCTGTCAAGTGCCTGCTGGTTTTCCCAACAGTCAGCCAGCAATACTGTTTCTGGTTCTGCCATAGGCAAAAAATAATCATACCTCAGGTTTCCTTCTTCCTTACGTATTGCCATAGCAGTTCCACTGCTTTCCATTTCTTCTGCAAACCTTCTTGCATTGCCATTTGTGCCTGTATAATAAATATTCACAGCTATACTCATTCTAGTTTCCCTCCAGTTTTACTTTTCTTTTTTAATAATATCACAACAGCGGCATTATTAAAAGTATAATAAATACATTAATTAATAAACAGAAAATCTTTAATGTAAAGGCATTAATCCAAACTAAAAATTAATTTTGCATAAGCCAGATAAATAATGTATAATAACAATGCAAAAGAAATCCACAAATAAATACTGCTGGTAATGTAAAAAAGGAATAACTATGGAAAATAACCTGCATATACAATATATTGATGAAAAATATATAAAACTTGACTTGCTTAGCAATAACCAGGGTTTAGAAACATGGCTTGTAAAGGATAACTGCACTGGAAAATTATTTGTATTAAAAGAAACTATGCCAGAACTGGCAGAAATATACAGAACCCTGCAGCTATTCCCAAATAAAAACCTGGCAGCAATATATGAAACTTTCAAACCGGATAATAAATTCATTGTTATTGAGGAATTTATAAGCGGTGACACTTTAGAAGAAATTATAAATAAAGGAAATGCCAATGTACATACATCTTTTTATATTATAAAGCAAATTTTGGAAGTCTTGATTTTCCTTCATGGCATAAATATTATCCACAGGGATATTAACCCCAGAAATATACTGGTTTCAACAGATGGCGTAGTTAAACTTATTGATTTTGGAATTGCAAGAAAATATAAAGAAGGCTCTTCAAATGATACAGCAATACTTGGAACAGCAGGCTTTGCAGCACCAGAGCAGTTTGGCTTCCAGCAGACAGATGGAAGATCTGATATTTATTCACTGGGTGTATTGTTCCATCTGCTTTTGTCAGGCAGTATGCCAAAGGGCAACCAGTGCCTTGACATTGAATACAAAGAATTTATACAAAAATGCATATCACTAGACCCGTCCATGCGCTACCAGAGTGCTTTAGAAGCTTATACTGCACTAATTTCTACTACAACAGCCAGCAAGGTTAATACTGTCCCCAGCAAACAAGATAACAGCCCTTACTGCCTGCCAGGTTTTAGAAGTAATACCCCTTGGAAAAAAACCCTTTCTATAAGTTTTTATATTATTATGGCAATTTATATATTTGCTTCACTTAAAGAATGTTCAAAAACACCAGCTTCTTTTTTCCTTGAATTAACAGCACTGTTTCTATATATTATATTTGCATTTATAATTGTTACGGATTATGGAAAATGGACTGGCAGGCTATGGCCAGTTTCCCGTCTTAATAAATCTTTAAAAATATTTATACGTATTATATTTTTTATATTTATATTCTATTATGGTGTAACCATTGAAGAATATGTAAGATATACAATGCTTGGGATTCCCAGACCTAAATAACCTTATTAAAAAATTAATATGTGTATGCTGCCAGCATACCAAAAATAAAAATAACTTGTGTATGATATTAGCACAAGTTATTTTATTTTTATATAAAAAACCTGGAAAGTATTAAAAGAAAGGAGGATATCAGATGAAAACATCAAGACTTGTAATAGGAATAATTTCATGTGTTTTATTTGTTATAATTTCATTCCAGTCATGCGCAGCCGGTGTAGGAAATGCGCTTGAAGAAAATGGGGAAGTTAGTGGAAGTGCTGGGTTTATTCTTGCGGTTTGTATGCTGGTTGCAGGAATAGTTGGAATATGCTGCAGGAGATTAAAAACAGGTACAATAGTGGCTGGTGTATTCTATGCTTTAGGTGGTTTAACTGGTATTACAAATTTTGGTTCATATGCTGATTTACAAATCTGGTCTGTACTAAGTTTTATTTTTTCAGTAGTTTTTATTGCTACTGGAATAATGCAAAAACAAAAGAAACTGGATTGATAAATTTTGGTTATACGCAATAAACAACACAGAAATGAGGTAAATCATGAAAAAACCAATTAAGCTTTTGCCAATCGTAGTAATATGTTTATCATTGTGTGCCTGTAGCGGAAATACAGATGACGCTACTTCTAAAAAAGAATATGAAAAAGAACAGCCAGAAGAAACAGGCAGTAAAAAAGAAACTGCAAAAGATACACCAGTACCAGAAAATAATGATGGGACATCACCCAATTTATCTGGAACAGACTTAAACAGCCAGGTAAAAGTAAAAGAGTATTCTTATATTGATAGTATTGATACCACATGGTACTGCATGGAAATTACAAATAATTCTTCTGTTACGGTTTCTGTTGAAACTAATGTTACAGCAAAAGATAAAAAAGGAAAAACCATAGGGGCAGCATCAGAGTCAGAGGATGCAATAGAGGCTGGTTATACAGTATGCCTTATGCATATGTTTGATAATGCAGAGCCAGAAAGCTATGATTATACATTATCTGTTAAAGAAGATGAATACAATGAACCTGTTTTATCAGATTTATCATATGAAACATCAGACACTGGAGGGAAAGTTATTATTTCTTGTACAAACAATGGTGCGGAGCCAGCAAGGTTTGTACAAGGTAATGTATTGTTTTTCTCTGGTAAAAAATTAATAGGGCATAGTTCTGCTTATTTCACTGATGATGATTTTGAATTAAAACCAGGTAATACAATATCTAAAGAATTTGATTACTATGGTTACTACAAAAGAAAAAAATACAATAAATTTAAGGTATATTTAACCGGGCGCAAAAACCTGCTATAACTGGTTTATTGGAAGTGAATGGCACTTAAATAAATGGCACATGCAACATAATGCATGTGCCATTTGTACTTTCTCAGGGGGGAGTATAACTTTTGTACAAAGAAAAAAGCTACAAAGCCCATTACATAAGCTTTGCAACTTTCTAATAATAATGCCGCAGACCGGAATCGAACCGGTACGGGTATCACTACCCACGGGATTTTAAGTCCCGGGCGTCTGCCAGTTCCGCCACTGCGGCATATCAATATTTTACTACAATGGGACCTACAGGGCTCGAACCTGTGACCCTCTGCTTGTAAGGCAGATGCT
>CAJTXH010000083.1 GCA_910580005.1 uncultured Lachnospiraceae bacterium
ATGCTTTTCCGTCTGCATTTCTATCCAAATCCTCCCAGAAATACAGGTAACGGCAGATCCTGGCTTCTGGCACATTAAATATCCTTGATAATACACCCGGATTGCCTGCCATTTTTACAACTTCTTCTTCATCTACATCACCAAAATAATCTGGTATAGGACAGAATATATCTTTTTCCTGTCCTTTATCATAAAGGAAATAACCCCAGAAATCATCATCATAAATATAGCAAAACAGTACTGTCCCGTTTGCCTCTTTTGATAATCCAGATGCTAGTTTTTCAAATCCCGTTGTGTCTTCATTAAACTGTAATGTTGTACCTGCTTTATTTGATACCATAACACATTTTTCTGGTACTATGCCATAATCATTACTTCCTGAAGCAATATTATTGAGATATTTCTTTACAGGAAATAAGCCTCTCCCTTTTATTACTGCAGTTTCTAAAAATAATCCCATAAATAAACCCTCCCTTTTCTATTATATTTCTACCAGCCAGAAACGCTGTCCTTCTTTATAACTGGCTGAATATACTGTCCTTTCAAATTCTTCTGTATAAAAGCTTGTGCCATTGCGTTTATCAAAACTTTCTGCAATTTTAAAAGCTTCATTATAAAACCATCCTTCAAGTTCCCTTATATTATAAACACCATCTTTGTTCCAGAATGGCACTTTATTTTTAAGCATTTTGACATGTATTATACTGTCCTGTTTAGCACACTCATGGCATACAGTCCATGAACCAGAAAGAAATGAGAACCACTTTTCTTTATCCCATAATACTTCCCAGTTTTCAAGGAATTTTTTTAACAGCATTTTTGCTCTTCCAGGCTCTGTATATGCAAAACACCGCATTATTCCTCCAAAATATCCAAGGTCTGTAGGGTCATTTATTTCACTTGCCCTGTATAATGATTCTGCAAGTGGTGCAGCTTTTGCAAGGTCTTTATAATCAAGGGCACGCTGTAAATAAAGTATCCATACATTACGCGGCACATCATGGCACTTAAGCGTGCCATCAAGTACAGGACATGCAAGCCTGTCCGCCATTGCCATATCACCCATTCTGAAAAACAGCCTGGCCATATCTGCCTGTTCACATGCCCGGCAGTCTGAAACTATATCACGCTTTGTATTTTTAAAAAGATAATAGTATTCCAGCGCTTTATATGTATCAACTGCTGAATAAAACCTGAACAAACGCTGGTAATAAAGCCTTCTGCCATACCTGTTGAAAAGAAGCATTTCTTCCAGTACTTTTATTATATCCTCTGCCTGTGCAAGAGAAATCTGCGGCAGGTAACATAAGACCTCCAGACAGTATTCAGCCATATATTCAATCCCATCAACACCGCCAGGCGGACACCATTCTTCCTCCTCTTTACGCAGTGAAATATACTCTGCAACAACAGGAAATACTTTGCCCTGGTCACCACACCTCATAAGTTCATCAGCATACATCCATCTTAAATATTTCTGTAAATAATGGTCCTTTATAATATCAGCGCGTCCAATTAAACTATATAAAACCTCATTGCGCGCCCTTGAATGGGGCATATATAAGGTCTGTTTATATTCTTTTATAATCTGTTCTTTTTCTGTCATTTATTGTGCCTCCCATAAAATCCCTAAAACCAGCTAAGGCTGCCTTTGCATTATACCATAATATATGTATATTTACCACCAGTTATCCTGTGTTTGTGTAAAAACGGACGTGGACCAGTTGCAAAAAAAACTGTACAAACTGTTTTTATTGTGATATTATCTAACTTAGTTGCTGAGTGGTATCCATATTTGGAACTGCATCAGGTGATAAAATACCACCATTATGGCATTTTACAGCGAAGAGGTGGTTAATTGGTAATTGGCTTTATTGGAGCTGGCAGGACTGGCTGTACCCTTGGGAAATATCTTAATGGACATACCAAAATTGCTGGCTATTATAGCAGGACAAGGCAGAGCGCCGACGATGCGGCGACTTTTACACAGTCCAGGGCTTTTTATGATTTAGAAACCCTCGTAAATAATTGTGATACAGTATTTATCACTACACCAGACGGGGTTATTAGCGAAGTGTGGGAGTGTATAAGAAATTATAATATAAAAAATAAAATTGTCTGTCATTTTAGTGGTTCATTATCATCTGGTATTTTTTCAGAATCTGGCAGTACAGGTGCATCCTGCTGTTCAGTCCATCCTATGTATGCATTCAGCAGTAAATATACATCCTATTTACAATTTAATACAGCATGCCTGTCTGTTGAAGGACAGGAAAAGGCAGTACAAGAAATAAAGAAGCTTTTTGAAGCACTGCACCATAAGGTATTTATAATTAATCCATGCGATAAGGCTAAATACCATGCTGCAGCAGCATTTGCAAGCAATTATGTTACAGGAATACTTCATATAGCATTACAGCTTCTTAAAGAATGTGGTTTTAATGAAAGTGATGCAAGGGAGCTTCTTGCCTCTGTAACGCTTAATAATATAAATTCTGTACTGGAAAACGGGACAGTCCATGCGCTTACAGGCCCGGTTGAACGTGGGGATATATCTACTATAAGAAAACATCTGGATATTTTAAAAGATAAGGATATCTGTGAGATATATAAAAACCTTGGCAAGATACTTGTTTCAATTGCAGAGGAAAAAAATCCAGAAAAGGATTACAGGGAGATTAAAGGCATGTTTGTATAGAGGGGAATTATTGCGGCATAACAGAAAGGGGTATGGTTATTAAAATGAAGAATACAGTCAGGACATTCCAGATGGCAAAAGAAGAAGGCAGGAAAATTTCAATGCTGACAGCTTATGATTATTCTACTGCAAAACTTATGGATGAAGCAGGAATTGATGCCATTCTTGTAGGCGATTCGCTTGGAAATACAATTCTTGGGTATGAAGATACGGTTTCTGTAACAATGGAAGATATGATACATCATGGTGTGGCTGTTGCCAGAGGGGCAAAGACTACAATGGTTGTTGTTGATATGCCATTTATGTCATACCAGACAAATGAATATGATGCCCTGGTTAATGCAGGAAGGCTTATGAAAGAAGGACGTGCCGGGGCTGTAAAACTTGAAGGCGGCAGGAGTGTATGTCCGCAGATTAAGGCGGTTACGGATGCAGGAATACCTGTTATGGCACACCTTGGGCTTACCCCGCAGTCTGTTAATGCATTAGGAGGGAACAGGGTACAAGGGAAAAGCGTGGAAGATGCCAGGAATATTATTGAAGATGCGCTGGCAGTACAGGAGGCAGGTGCATTTGCTGTTGTACTTGAATGCATTCCTGCAAAGCTCGCCACCCTTATTACAAAAAAACTGGCTATACCAACTATAGGAATAGGTGCTGGAAACGGATGTGATGGCCAGATACTTGTATACCAGGATATGCTAGGGATGTTTTCTGGATATGTACCAAAATTTGTAAAGAAATTTGCAGATGCTGGTGCTATTATGAAAGAGGCATTTGCAGATTATAAAAAAGAGGTGGCAGATGGTACATTCCCATCAGAAGAACACACATTTAAGATTGATGATGAAGTGCTTGGAAAATTATATTAAAAAGGACGGAGTATAGATATGAAGATTGCAGTAACTGTTAACGAAGTAAGGGAACAGGTTAATGAATGGAAACGCCAGGGGTTTTCTGTAGGGCTTGTGCCAACTATGGGCTATCTGCATGAAGGGCATAAAAGCCTTATAACATGTGCAGTTTCCGAAAATGACAGGGTTGTAGCCAGTGTATTTGTAAACCCGATGCAGTTCGGGCCGTCAGAAGACCTGGAGAGTTATCCAAGGGATATGGACAGGGATGCTGCTTTATGTGAGGAAGCAGGAGTAGATTTAATATTCCATCCAGAACCTTCAGAAATGTACCATAATGGTTTCTCATCATATGTAGACATGAATACACTTACAGGAGGGCTCTGTGGCAAAAGCAGGCCAGTGCATTTCAGGGGTGTATGTACAGTAGTTGCCAAACTCTTTAATATTGTAATGCCAGACAGGGCATATTTTGGGCAGAAAGATGCACAGCAGCTTGCAGTTATACGCCATATGGCTGATGACTTAAGTTATGGCATAGAAATTAAAGGATGCCCTATAATAAGGGAAGAGGACGGGCTTGCTAAGAGTTCACGTAATACGTACCTTAATAAAGAAGAAAGGCAGGCAGCACTTGTATTAAACAGGGCACTTTCAGAAGGCAGGAAACTTATAGAAGCAGGTGAAAGGGATGCTGCCAGTATAAAGGATACAGTTACTTCTGTAATTAATGCTGAACCTCTGGCAAGAATTGATTATGTTGAAATTGTAAGCTGGGATTTATTAGAACCTGTTAAAAATATTGATGGCCCGGTTCTTGTTGCAGTTGCTGTATTTATAGGAAAGACAAGGCTTATAGATAACTTTATTGCTTTAGAAGATTAAGCTACAGGGGGAGAATATATGTTAGTTACAATGTTGAAAGGCAAAATCCACCGTGCTGTTGTAAAGCAGGCTGAATTAAACTATGTGGGAAGCATTACAGTTGACCCGGAACTTATGCAGGCGGCAGGAATATATGAATATGAACTTGTACAGATAGTTGATGTTGAAAATGGCAACAGGTTTGAAACATATACAATAGCAGGAGAACCAGGAAGCGGCATGATTTGCCTTAACGGGGCTGCTGCCAGGCAGGTACAGCCAGGAGACCATATAATTATTATGTGTTACTGCCAGATGGAAGACAATGAAGTTAAAGACCATAAGCCAAAAGTTGTATTTGTTGATGAAAACAATAAAATAAACAATATTTCTTCTTATGAAAAATATGGTAAATTAACAGAAGAAATGATGAAGTGAAAGGTGTTTTATGTTAAAAGGCAAAACAGTATTATTAGGTGTTACAGGAAGTATAGCAGCGTATAAAATTGCTAACCTGGCAAGCATGTTGTCAAAGCTTCATGCAGATATACATGTGCTTATGACAAAAAATGCCACTAATTTTATTAATCCTGTTACATTTGAAACATTAACAGGCAATAAATGCCTTATAGATACGTTTGACAGAAATTTCCAGTTCAATGTTGAACATGTTGCAATAGCTAAAAAAGCAGATATTGTGCTTGTTGCGCCTGCTTCTGCTAATATAATTGGCAAAATGGCAAATGGCATTGCGGATGATATGCTGTCAACAACATTGCTTGCATGTAAATGCAAAAAGATAGTTTCACCTGCAATGAATACAAATATGTATGAAAACACAGTAGTACAGGAAAATATTGCAAAACTTAAAAGGCATGGCATAGGGATAATAGAGCCTGATACTGGTCTTCTTGCGTGCAAAGATACTGGTGCTGGCAAAATGCCATCAGAAGAAGTGCTGCTTAGCTATATTTTAAGGGAAATACGTTTTGAAAAGGATTTTGAAGGAAAAAGAGTGCTTGTTACAGCGGGCCCTACAGTTGAATCTATTGACCCTGTAAGGTTTATAAGCAACCACTCTACAGGAAGCATGGGTTATGCCATAGCAAAAGTGGCAGCACAGAGAGGTGCTTTAGTTACGCTGGTAAGCGGGCCATGCAGCCTTAAGCGTCCTGCGTTTGTCAGCCAGGTAAATGTAACAAGCGCGGCAGATATGTTTAATGAGGTGGTCCAATATGCAAAACACAGTGATATAATAATTAAGGCAGCAGCAGTTGCAGACTATACCCCGGTAACAGTTGCAGATGAAAAAATAAAGAAAAAGACAGGGGATTTAAGTATACAGTTAAAGCGTACTAGTGATATTTTAAAATACCTTGGTGAAAACAAAAAAGAAGGACAATTCTTATGTGGTTTTTCAATGGAAACAGAAAACCTGCTGGAAAACTCAATGAAAAAACTGGCTGGTAAAAATGCAGACATGATTGTTGCCAATAACCTTAAAACAGAAGGCGCTGGCTTTGGTACAGGGACTAATGTTATAACAATTATCACAAAAGATGGTTATAAGGAATTAGGCATAATGGATAAAGAAGATGCTGCGGTATGCATACTTGATGAAATATATAAAGAAACTAAAGGACGGCAGTAAATCCTATCAGCCAGAATATTCCGTCCAGGAAAGCATATCTGCTACATGCCTTCCTGGAATGGAATAACCAGGCTTTAATGCGGAAACCTTGCGTCCCCTGTCTTTTGGTTTTAAATATTTGCTTCTTTTAATTTGTCATTATAAATTTTCTGGTAAACTTCATCAATTTTTGCTTCATCAAGACTGGTTTCCAGGAAAAACTCTATTGCATAAAGTGCCTGTGCAACAAGCATTTCAAGCCCGTTTACCCCTGCCATTCCAAGTTCTTTTGCCTGTACTATAAGTTTAGTCTCAAGTGGGTTATAAATAACATCTGCCACCGCTTCACATTCTGCAAATTTCTGTAAATCAACAGGGCTTGCATCACATTTTGGATACATTCCTACAGGGCTTGTATTAACAATTATATTTGCATCTGTATGTTTTGCAAAACATTCATCATATGTTATTGCTGTTTCCGTCTTTATAATATCCACAATAACAATACTGCCTGCACCCATTTTTTTAAGAACTGCTACAACAGCTTTGGAAGCGCCGCCATCACCAAGCACAACACATTTTTTACCAGAAGGGTTAATTTTATGCTTGTTTAACATATACATAAATCCTGAAAAATCTGTATTATGCCCATAAAGCTTTCCCCCTTTATTGACAATAGTATTAACTGCACCTATAGCCCTTGCATTATCATCCATTTCATGGAGAAAAGGTATAACATCCCTTTTGTAAGGAATTGTTACGTTAATTGCCTTAAACTCATGCTTTTCCATAAATTCTTTAAACTCTTCTTTGCTTAAAGGGTGTATATCATATGTGTAATCTGTGAGCATCTCATGTATTTCTTTAGAATAGCTATGCCCTAATTTTTCTCCAATTAAACCGTAATCCATTAATCTATTTCCTTTCTTATATTTTATTTTGCATATCCTTCTGGATGTGCCTTATGCCATTTCCATGCAGATTCAATAATTTCTTCAAGGCTTGCATGTACAGGATTCCAGCCAAGGACCTTCTTTGCTTTTTCACTTGATGCAATAAGCTTTGCAGGGTCTCCGCTGCGTCTTGGCGATTCCACTGCTGGTATTGGATGCCCTGTAACTTTACGTGCTGTTTCTATAACTTCTTTAACTGTAAAACCCACCCCGTTTCCAAGGTTAAATACATCACTTGCACCGCCATTAACAAGGTATTTTACTGCAAGTATATGTGCCTGTGCAAGGTCTGTAACATGTATATAATCTCTTACACATGTGCCATCCTTTGTATCATAATCAGTACCAAATATGCTTACTGACTCCCTCTGGTTGTTTGGAACCTGCAGGATAAGCGGGATAAGGTGTGTTTCAGGGCTGTGCGCCTCGCCAATTCCCCCGCTTTCATCTGCACCGCAGGCGTTAAAATATCTTAGTGCAACATAACGCAGCCCATGTGCAACATCTGTCCATTTCATCATTTTTTCCATGGAAAGCTTTGTTTCACCATATGGGTTAGTTGGTTCTGTTTTATCTGTTTCAAGAATAGGTATGCTTTCTGGCTCTCCATATGTTGCTGCTGTTGATGAAAATACTATTTTATCAACACCATGTGCTACCATGCTTTCAAGCAGCACTTTTGTACCATAAAGATTGTTATCATAATATTTAAGAGGGTTTGTCATACTTTCACCTACAAGTGAATTAGCAGCAAAATGTATAACAGCATCTATCTTTTCATTGTCAAAAATACTGTCTGCGAATTCCTTGTTGCGTATATCCCCTTCATAAAATACAGCTTTTTTGTTTACTGCTTCAATATGGCCTGTTTCAAGGTTATCAGCGATAACAACTTCTTCACCTGCTTTTACAAGTTCACTTACAGTATGTGAACCAATATAGCCGGCACCGCCTAATACTAAAATCTTCATAACAAATTCCTCCACTTCTTTATTTATAATTGCAAATGCAAATTATATGTTGTTTTAATACTCCTTCTGGCATTTTACTGGTTTGTAATCCCATATAACTTTTAATCCAGGAAGTACATTGCCATTATAGCCAAATAATGCCTGGTCTGCCCAATAATCATACACTGCCTGTCCAATCATGTTTAAACTTCTATATTTTCTTTCCTGGGTTTATAACATTATTATATCCAGGCAATCCAATAACTAGAAATGTTAATATCTGTATGTGCTAATGGGCAAGCCTTATTTCGCAAGTGTCTGCCCTTCAAATAATTTACCAACTTTTAACAGATAAGTCAAGAAAATAGAAATTTGCGGGCACGTCCGTTTCATAAAAATCTTTATTGTTATTTGCCAGAAGTTTTAGTTGCAAACCAATTTCTATAAAGTTATAATATTAAAAAGTAATTTTTTAATGTAGTACAATGGAATATAAACCTTATAAGCTGGTTATACAGGAGGATTTTTATGAAACAGTTTATGTTTGAATGTAGCAATACAGATACTTTAAATTTTACTAATTTAGACAAATTAAATATCAAGCTTACAGAATTTAAAAGCTGGTGTTTGGCAAATAATATTTCTAAAATGATATTCCAGGTTTATTCTGAAATACTTGAAAAAAATACAATTAACAAGGTTTGCAGCACCATAGAAAATGTTTTTCCAGATGCCCCTTATATGGGCTGTTCAACAAGTGGAAATATTACAGACTGCCAGCTTTCACAGGCTATTACTATTGCATGTACTATTTTTGAATTTCCATCAACACAGATAAAAATTTACCATTATAACCTTGATGATGAAGTTACAGACAGCATCACATGGAAAATACTGGAACAGGCAAAGGCTAATCCCTGGTTAAAGGCAATTGAACTGTTTTTTACAATTCCCGAACATTCATCTACACGTTTTTGTGATGGTTTAAGTGAATTAAGGAGTGATATCCAGATTTTTGGAGGTGTTGCATGCAGTGACGATATTACAAGTGATGCTTCATGTGTATTTTCAAAGGACGGAGGCTATTCTGAAAATTCAGTAGTTGCAGTGTTCTATGGCGGCAATGACTTTTATGTTGACTCTATAAATGTTACTGGCTGGAAGCCTCTTGGAAGGAAGTTTCATGTTACAAAGTCAGATGGATGTATTTTATATGAACTCGATGGTATTCCAGCATATGATGTTTACCATAAATACCTTAATATACAAAATGATGAAAATTTCTTTTATAATACTCTGGAATTTCCATTATTTTATGAACACAATGGTACAACCATACTGCGTACACCTGTAGCAAGCAATGCTGATGGCTCTATTACTATGACATCAGATATGGATATAGGTTCTGTTGTCCGTATATCATATGGTGACCCAGGCACAATTATTGAAAGCATTAATGAAGACAGCAAAAAGCTTTATGAGTTCCAGCCTGATTTACTGCATATTTTTTCATGCGCAGCAAGACGTACATTCTGGACTTCTAAAGAACCTACATATGAGATATATCCATTTAAAAATATTTCCCCATCATCAGGCTTTTTTTCACATGGGGAATTTCTGCGTACAAAAGGCAATTTAAACCAGCATAATGTAACACTTGTTATTGCAGGCATGAGGGAAGGGAAGAAAAAAGAACTGCCATCCGGCATTATGATGGCAAATGAAAAAGTGCTTTCCAAAATACCTTTAGTATCACGGCTTGCTACATTTATAAGCGTTACATCATTAGAATTAGAAGAAATAAACAATCAACTTGGACTTGCAAATGACAAGCTTAAAACAGCAGCAATAATTGATGGCATGACAGGACTGTACAACCGCAAGGAGATACAGTCACAGATAGAAAAAAAACTTGCTAACACCAGCAATCAAAATTTTTCTGTAGCTATGTTTGATATAGATAATTTTAAGCAGGTAAATGATACATATGGACACCAGGAGGGGGATGCTGTAATTATTGCCTTTGCAAATATACTTAATAATGAACATGCCAGTTATACAGAAAAGCTTTCTGCTGGCAGATGGGGCGGTGAGGAATTTATGCTGCTTTTAAATGATACAGATGTTTCAGCGGCTGCACTTATAGCAGACCTTATAAGGCAGTGTTTTGCTAACACCAGTTTTCCAGCAGTAAGGACACAGACAGTAAGTATAGGTGTAACACAGGCAAATAAAGATGATAATATTGATACATTATGTACAAGAGTTGATACTGCTTTATACAAAGCAAAAAAAACAGGAAAGAACAAGGTAGTAGTTATATAAACCATTACGACAGAAAACAGATGCCACTATTCACTGCCCATGCTGCCATGGGCAACACAAACTATATTGACACTATATATAGCCTGTGCTATATTAAAACCATCATTTATATAACATTTAATAAACTTAAAAGGGGGACTGCTTATGAAAATCAAAAAACTTGCTATTGTTATTACATGTTTAAGCCTGGCATTTACTTCTAATATTGCACTTGCGCATGGGCATCATGGTAACCACCACAATACTTCCAGCTATGATTATGGCTGCCACACTGGACATAATAACTGCATAAATAACAATTACGACTGCAGCCGCTATCCTGGCCATGCACACCCAGATGGCGTATGCCCTTACTACTGTCCTGATGCATCTTACCAGTATTACAAAGCAGCTACCGTAAAAAAAGTCCAGGCAAAACTTAATAAAGCAGGCTATAAATGTGGCAGTGCAAATGGAATATATAACACAAAAACCAAGAAAGCTATTAAGAAATTCCAGAAGAAGAAAAACTTATCTGTAAACGGAAAAATTAATAAAGTATTGTTAAAAAAATTAAAACTCTAGTATATTGCATGCCCTGGTTTCTGCTAATTTTATAAAAATAAAAACTGCAACACAAGAAATATGTGTTACAGTTTTTATTTTTACATAAAATACTATCCCATTTATTCAGGGTTACACCCTCTTAAGGTATTCTCCTGTACGTGTATCAATGCTGATACGGTCGCCTGTTTCCACAAAAAGAGGCACTGCAACCTGTGCACCTGTTTCTACAATAGCCGGCTTGTTAGCACCCTGTGCTGTATCACCCTTAAAACCTGGTTCTGTTTCTGTTACTTCCAGTTCTACAAAAAGAGGCGGTTCAATAGCAAACACTTCACCATTGTGTGAAAGCATTTTAACCATTTCATTCTCTTTTACAAATTTAAGCGCATCACCTACCTGGTCTGCTGTCATATCAATCTGGTCATATGTTTCTGTATTCATAAAATGATACATATCATCACTGTATAAATACTGCATATCAGAACGTTCAATATGGGCCTGTGGGCATTTCTCTGTAGGACGGAAAGTTTTTTCAACTACACCACCGTTTTTTATGTTCTTAAGCTTTGTCCTTACAAATGCTGCTCCCTTGCCAGGTTTTACATGCTGGAATTCTATAACCTGGTATACATTTCCCTCAAACTCAATAGTTAAACCATTTCTAAAATCACCTGCTGATACCATTTTAAAATCCTCCTTAATGTAATTGCGGAAATAAAAACCCGCAAATGCTTGTTATAGTTTATCTTATTTTAGAATATATTTCAAGTACATATATCCACTATTTCAGCCGCCACTTCCTTCTGGTCCAGCCCATCTGTTTCAATTACAATATCTGCCGCTGCAAGATATTTTGGAATCCTTTCATCCATAAGCTTCTTTATATATGGTATATTCATATTTCCATTAAGGAGCGGCCTGCTGGTACTGTCTTTAACATGGCTGTATATTGTCTCAGGTGAAGCTGACAAAAAAACAATCTTTCCCATTTCCTGCATTTTTTCAACATTTGTCTGGCGCATTGCCATGCCGCCGCCACATGATACTATACATGGCTCTATTTCCATTATATCATGAAGTGTGCCTGTTTCCAGGTTACGGAAATATTCCTCACCTTTATTTGCAAATATTTCTGAAATCTTGCAGCCTTCCTTTTCTACAATAAGGGCATCTGTATCAACTTCCTTTACATCTAGCATACGGCTCAAAAGCCTTGATGTACTTGATTTCCCAACTCCCATAAAACCAATTAAAAATATATGTTCTTTAAGTCCTGCCATGTCCTTTTTCCCTTTCCTGTGTATAATGCAGCCCCATCATTAATTCTTTAAGCCTTGATACCTCAATCTGCCCCGGCGCACTTGGCCTGCCAATACATCCAAATGTAACCACAGAACCTGTAAACTCTGCTGCAACCCTGCTTATAAGCCCCATTTCTGCCATTGACATGGTTATAACAGCCCCGCCTCCAAGCTTCTCCCTTGCAAGCAGGGTTGCTTCCATAAGCCTGGTTACATCCATCTTATTTCTTGGCATAACTGCAATTTTAGGTATGCCTGCCCCCATATCTTTAATATAGGCAAGCCTGTCTATAATCTCTTTTGTAGATGGTGTGCTGTTAAAATCATGGTAAGAGCCTATAACAACGGCTTGCTTTTCTAGTTTTTTTATAAGCCCTTTTATGTCTCCCTGGCGGTATGCCTCAACATCCACAAGGTCTGCATTAACCCCTGCTGTACTTAAAAGGGCAGCATATTCATTATAACTAATATCTGCTGCACCACCCTCATGTGAAGTCCTGAATGTAAAAAGCAGAGGCTTGTCTTTAAGGACTTCCCTTATGCCAGAAAGCATCTTATTAACCTCTTCTATATTATGGAAATCCTTATAATGGTCTACACGCCACTCCATAATATCTGCTTCACTTTTATATATAGCTTCTGCCATCCTGATTATGCCATCCTGGGTGCTTTCCACTACAGGTGCGCATATTTTAGGAAATCCAGCCCAGGTTAAAAGTTCCTTTGCCTTTACTGCATTATTCATCACTTAAACTATCCTTTGCGGCTGCTACTATTGCTGTAACTATGCCAGCCACTACAACTGCCACTACCACAACTCCTATAATAACTCCTGCTAATAAAACCATACAATACCTCCATGTATATCCAAATTTATTAACTTTTTTACATTATATACCATTCTACACTATAAGACAAGTATATAACCATATACTGTCAGAACAAACTGTAAACAGACCTTTTATACATAAAACCCATAAATATAAGATAATTTCCAGTTATCCTGTTTTGGCATACGTACGCAGGGTTTCCGTGTCCAGGCTAAATTATTCCACTCCAGGGC
>CAJTXH010000084.1 GCA_910580005.1 uncultured Lachnospiraceae bacterium
ATTCCTGCAGTTCTTTATAAAATAACGGGTGGTTTCCTTTTAATGCTGCCACATAGCCACCTTTCCCGTATATAACTGCTTCCACTGTTTCTTTCTGGGTATTAAGGGCATCCCATGTTATAATTTTCCCCTTTATGTCCATTTTCCCAAGAAGGACTGGCCCTGTGGGGATTTCATTTGTTTTTTCCTTTATAAATTCCTGCCCTATGCAAAAACCACAACTCGGTGAGTATAAATTTAATGCCTGTAATGGTTTTACAGCACCATTGTGCCCCTGTATCCTTTTTGGGCCCTGCTTTCTTTGCCATCCATTGAAAGTATTTCCTTTTCCTGCCCCTGTCCCATAATGACATTATGCGCATCATTTACCAGTTTTTCAAGTGACTGTACAACAGCCTGGTAAAAATATGCTGCCCCAGTGTTTCCTGCTACTATCCTTATAGTATCAGAAGATTGCACACCATTAGGAAGTTCCAGGTATTTTTTAAGCCACTTTTCTTTCTGCCGTGCAAAATCTGCTGTTTCCTCTTTAAAAACAGTGAATATACCAGGATAAATGCATGAATGGACATTTTCTGGTATAATTTATGTGTCAGTTACAGGGGGCTGGAAAAGGACAAATACCACAACGGAAGGATGAAGGGAAAATGAAGGAGGTGAAATAAAAATGCTTTGTCATATTTTCATTGATTTAAGTTCTTATCTCTGTGCAAGGTCTGATAGTGGGACGATGTTTGCGCAGAGATAAGGAATAATCGTCCTAAAACGGATTTTGCACTTATCAGAAGCGGAAATATATCTAAATGATAAGGAGAGTAAAATTCGATGAAACAATTCAGAAAATATATTTTATTATGGGCAACGCAGAGCGTTTCTCAGCTGGGCAGTGCTATGACAGGTTTTGCCCTTACACTGTGGGCATACACGCAGACTCATTCGGCGATGGCTGTTTCACTAATGGCTTTCTGCAATTATGTCCCATATATTATAGTCAGTTTGTTTGTGGGAACTTTTGTGGACAGGCATAGCAAAAAGGCTATAATGTTGGTTTCAGACAGCCTCGCTGCTATCTGTACGTTGGGTGTGCTTGCTCTTTCGGCAACAGATAATCTGCATATTTGGCATATATATGCGGTGAACGCTGTGATTGGTTTTATGAATGCTTTTCAGCAACCTGCGTCCTCTGTTGCGGTAAGCAGACTTGTTCCAAAAGAAAAACTGTCCAATGTAAGCGGAATGAACTCCTTTTCTGCTAATCTTGTGACAATACTAAATCCGGTTTTATCTTCTCCTATTTTTTCAATAGGTGGATTGGGAACAATTTTGCTGATTGACCTGCTGAGTTTTTCAGGGGCATTTTTGGTGTTGCTGATAGTCATCCGTATTCCGGATGAACCATCCGCTGTTGTACAGAAAGAGAAACGGCAATCTGCATTTTCAGGTACAAGAGAGGGATTTATATTTTTAGGGAAACAAAGAGGACTGCTTGCAATCATGCTGACAATGGCACTCATAAATTTCTGTTCAAGGCTGACTTACGAAAATGTGCTGTCACCTATGGTACTTGCACGAAGCGGAGATAACAGTTTTGTTCTTGGTATGGTAAACGCAGTTATGGGTGCAGGCGGCATTATTGGAGGGATTATCGTTTCTGTAAAAAGACCCTCAAAACGCAATGCCCGTATGATGTATGTTTCGGCAGCATTGTCTTTTTTGTTTGGCGATTTGCTGATGGCTGTGGGAAGAAACGCATATGTATGGTGCGCGGCAGGGATTGCTGCAAGTCTGCCAATCCCTTTTATTATTGCAGGAAACAATGTCATAATGTACAACCATGTGCCGGAAGAAATGCAAGGACGGTTGTTTGCTGTCCGGAATGCAATACAGTCCGGAACAGTCCCCTTTGGAATACTTTTGGGAGGTCTGTTAGCAGATTATGTTTTTGAACCGTTTATGGCATCGGAAAGTGCATTAACTTCCGCTTTGAGTATCTTTGTGGGAACAGGGGCAGGCAGTGGAATGGCATTGATGTTCCTATGTACGGGTGTAACGGGTTTTCTTGTGAGCTGCGTTTCCTATGGCAATAAAAATATCAAATCATTAGATGACAAAGAATAAATATAGATAAGAAAGCAGTACAGTATAAAAGACATCCTTATAGAGCAAATTCCAGTTTATCATACTAATTAACTCACTATATTACCATAACACAACAGCGGCGGACAGTACAAGCTATCCGCCGCTGTTCTTGCCACAAGATACTGTCAACTTCCGCAATATATCACCAATGTGGTAATATATACATTGATGTAAGGGTATATGAAACCAATTATTAGAAAAATAAATTTTTCAGATATTATTCTTTTTGTATTAGGATTATTAAATACAAGCTTTGATTTTGAAAGAATTAATGCCGTATTATCAAAAGCAAGAGATAAAGTACAGATACAGCAGAATATATTTGATTTGCCCTGTTCTGTTGCCGGCAAAGTTGACGGAATTAGTAGATTTTAGTAGAATTAAAGCGTATCAAGGGGACTTGCCTGTTTTATTATTTTATTCCGCTGGCAGAATGTAGAGGAATGGGGGATTTTATGAATAAAAAACATAGAAAATATTTTAAAAAATTATTATGCTGGTGCTGTATTTTTTTTATGTATTACTTCTAAAGCTGTGGCAGCAATTAATATTGGAGAAATATATGCGTTTCCAGATGGTTCACTTTTATTCCGTGTATATGGTGGTAATTCTGTAATGGTATGTGGTTATAATGAAGAAAACAACAGTCAAAAGGAACTTGATATTGAAACAAAATATAAGCTTGAAGACCATGATGGAAGTATATATACAGATGAAGATGGACACAAGATAGATTTTCAGGTAACAGGAATTGAAGACTGGGTTTTTGCAAATAACCAGGTCTTTAAATATACAAATATTAAGGCAGGCACAGGAATGAAGATTGGAAAATCTGCTTTTGATGGTGTAGAAGTACAAGAAGGCGGTGTACGCATATCTGGCATTGAACTTACAGAAACTGGAGAATCTGCATTTGCAAATTCAAATATCCAGGGGGGATATGGGAGTTGAGTGTATGAATGGTTCTATCAGGGCGGGAGCTTTCAGGAATATGAATTTATCTGGAAGGATAGATAGATATATTTGGAATAATAGATACATTGGAGGAGTATGCACTGGCTGGCATGTCAATATCTGGGATTTCAATGCCTGCCATAATTTTCCATATGGGAAACGGGGGTTATAAGGATACCCATCTGGGAAACCATGTCATACCTTTAAGCAATTCTCTTAAAACGATTGGTTCAAGAGTATTTGAAGGGACAAATCTTAAGGGCATACAGCTTCCAGAATATGATACAGTGGAATATGCAGCACCTGATGTTTTTGAAGAAGGGATGTTAATTATTATACCAGAAGGACTGTCAAACTTAGATGTATTTCATTTTGACCAGTACCAGAACCTTACGTTCCAGACTGCGGAAGGCTTATCTGATAATAGTCCGGTAATACAATATTTAGATAAAAACAGGCTTGTATATAAAAAAGGAGAAAATGGCAAACTGATTTATCCAGAATATATTGCAGAGCCAACGGAAACACCAAAACCAACAGTAACACCATATTTAACGCCAGGGCCAGCGGTTGCGCAATCACCAGCACCATCAGAAATCCAGCCAGAAAAGGCAGATTCTTTAAATAAAACCAATAAAAATAATACATATAAATCTGGCAGACTTAAATACCATTTACTTGGAAAAAATAAAGCATCTGTAGCAGGGGCAGCTAATAAAAATATTACCAGCGTTTCAATACCAGGAACAGTGACAATAAAAGGAAAGCTGTACCAGGTGGATAAAATAGAAAAACGGGCGTTGCCATCTGGGATGTATTGTTCAGGAGGGGCATATCCGGATTTTAATATAACAGTATGCTGTCCGCCAGTGATATCTTCGTGGCTGGCAGCACCAAAGTCAATTAAATGCATGTGGTTATCAGTACCAAGAACCAGGTTTTAAAATATATGTTTCATATGGCAGAAGCCGTTTACTGCCATTTACAAAAGTCCCGTTATTAGAGTAATCCATAACTTCATATTCCATTGTATCATGCTGGTAAATTATGGAGCAGTGGCTTCTGCTGACAAGTGGAAGGTTAATAATTACATAAGCCGTCTTCCCGTCACGCCCGACAAATATTTTTTGTCCAGGATAGAAGCGTATAATAGAGCCAAGATATGTGCCATGTGTACAAATTAATGCACCATAATCTGTATGATATGTACAAGGCATAGCTGTAGTATTTTTATTATTCCTGTTAAAATCTTTATTAAGCAGTTCTTTGCATTCTGCTTTGTAACGTGAGCTTATCGGAATCCTGGTATTCTGGATGCTGATATAAGAATTTGTATAAGCCGTTATTTTATCTGTTGCAACAAGATAACTCTGGTGGCAGCGTATAAACCCGTAATTTAAGGAGCTGGCAATCACGTCAAGTTTCTGGTAGCAGCAATAGTCGCCATCTATTGTATGTATTATTATTTTGCGCAGGTCGCTTTCAACATATAAAATAGAAGAAAAAGGTATTCTTCTTGTAATTCCTTGGAAAGAAACTTCAAGATGCCTGTCCAGGGGACAAAAGTTGTCCAGATAGCGTAGCAGTTTTTTCTTAATATCCTGTTCTGAAACAGGTTTTAAAAGATATGCGAAAGCATTGTAATGATAACATTCATAAACATATTCAGAAGAAGCTGTTACAAAAACCAGGCTTGTTTCTGGACAATGGCTGCATATGTATTGTGCAGCATACACCCATTTTTTGTTATTCATCATTATATCCATAAAGACAAGATTGCAGTTAAATGTGCCTGCATCAATTTCATGGATAATTTCCTCACTATCTTGAAAAAGAAAGTGTTTCAATTCACTAGTGGAAAACATAATATGTTCAATAATATTATATAATTTACTGGAAAATTCAGGATTATCATCACAAATTCCTATTGTTATCATATGTTGCCTCATTTCTTATGCTGTATCTGGCTGGTGTATGTATTATTGCATTAGCTTGTTGTAAAATAAACAATAACATTTTATCATAGAAAGATTGGAAAATAAAACGGATTACTTTTGGTTTATTATATTTTTTATTACATCAAACAGACAAATTATTACATGGCATCTTTCGGGTGCTTATTACTTTACAGGGAATTATTAGTGGTATTATAGTTATGGTATATGCTGGTAAGATAAACAACCTGCTTGATATGTCCTTAAGCTTTTTTTCCAGGAATGTTAAGATTAAAGAAGCTACAAATATTTTAAGGCAGATTAAATTCCAGAACTTAGCGGTTCTTGGCATTTTTTATAAAATTTGATTTATTGTTTATTAATTAGTTTTATATATCATAGCATCAATGTATATTTTATCATATTAAAACTATTGTTATATTATGTATTAATCCGGTTGTCAAGCAAAAAAATAATTTATTTTAATAGAATTATAAATCTAAATGTGGTACAATAACCAGTATTAAAAATATTAAAATACTAGGTGGAATTAATTTTATGGGAAATATGAATAGCCGGAGTTCTTTTTATGATATTAAGTCATTTTATAATAAAAATGCAAAGTTAAAAGCAAGCTATAAGGGGATGCGTTACCAGGTAGAGCAGGCAGCAGCAGAACAGGAGGATGGAAATTCTGTTAAGAAACTTAAGGCATATGTCTGGCCTGAGCCGTTTTGCTTTGAAAAAACCCCGGACAAGTATAAAAAGACAATGGAATTTGAATATAATGAAGAAGGGCTGGATGCAGCATATAAATGGGTTTGTGGGTGTTATTTAAACAACCAGGAAAAGTGGGAGCATGCAATGAAGTTTCCATTAGAATTAGTGAAAGAAATGGAACTTGTATAGGATATAATAGATACAGATATAGGGAATTATAACAAGCCAGACTATAACAAGGGCTGTAAGGGGGACTATAATGCAGACAAGGAAATGGATTGAGGAAGGTTTTTGCCCTGTTGACAGGTATAACTGCCTTATGCCTGTTGAGTATGAAGCAGAAGATAGCAATGGCAAGGTTAAGGATTTTCATAAAAAGAGAATGGTATGCAGGCATGTTTTAAATGGAAGCTGTGACAAGGAAACAGAATGTGTATTTTTCCAGAATGCACCAGATGTCCTTGGTGCAAATGTTATATGGTATGATGGTTAATATAATAGAAAAATTTCTATAACAATAATATTTTATTTAATAAAAAATTTTATGCAGATGACAATGTTCTATAAAGTGAGGTTTAGGTTTTATGGCAAAACGTATGACAAAAAAGGAGAGGGAACGTGTTGGCAGGATAATGCAGCTTCTTGATAATGAATATGGTACAGAACATAGATGTTATTTAAACCATGACAGTGCATGGCAGCTTTTAATAGCAACAATTCTTAGTGCACAATGTACAGATGCAAGGGTAAATATAGTTACAAAGGATTTATTTGTTAAATATCCAACTTTAGAGGCATTTGCAATTGCAAAACAGGAAGAGCTTGAAAAGGATATACGCTCTATTGGGTTTTATAGAAACAAGGCAAAAAATATTATTGCGTGCACAAAAAGGCTTATTACGGAATTTAATTCAGAAGTACCAGAATCTATGTACGACCTTGTTTCGCTGGCAGGGGTCGGCAGAAAAACTGCCAATGTTATAAGGGGGAATGTTTTTAATAAACCTTCTATAGTTGTTGATACGCATGTTAAAAGAATATCTAAAAAACTTGGTTTTACAAAAGAAGAAGACCCAGAAAAAATAGAGTATGAGCTTATGAAAGTTCTGCCAAAAGACCACTGGATATTGTATAATATACATATTATCACACTGGGGCGCAGTATATGTACTGCAAGAAGCCCGCAATGTGAAATGTGTTTTCTTAAATATGAATGCCCATCATCGGGTTTTTATAAAAAGCCAGTATAATATAAATAATATAAACTAATAATAAATATAAGCTATATAAAATTATAGTAAATATAAAATATAATAAATAAAAGGAAATAATTTCCAGGAATATACCTAAAATTCCTGGACAAGTTTTTTAAGTTTTAAAACGATTGAATCTTTCATAAAGAAACTGCTGTTCTCTGCCTTATCAATAAGTGACTGTACTTTGCCAGGTTCATTTTCTTCAAGGTAAATACTAGCGAGCGTAGTATATGTCCCTGTAATGTCACTTCCAATTGAGATAGCATATTCAAGAACCTGTTTTGCGCAATTTATATCATGTTTCTGGCTGTAAAGGAAATTTCCCCATTTGTCAAGGCAGCGCAGGAGCTGTGAAAAATTCTGGTCATATTCTGAAAGTATATCAAGGTTGGCAGCACCATATTCTAATTTAAGTTCTGTGTTAGTTATACCTGAAAGGTCAAGTATTTTCCTGGATAAAATGTCTTTTGCTTCATCCTGCAGCTTGGCTTCTTCTTCATTGTCCGTTGTTATAAATGGAAGGGCATTTTCAGGGACAACAAGATAATTAAGGCCTGATATATCTTTTTTGCGTGTAAGGTTTGCTTCGTGTTCCCGGCGTATAAATTCTTCCCTGGGATTATTTGTCTTATTATCCGCTTGTTTAGACTTGACGCGGAACCAGAATATGAATACAATAAAACATATAAATAAAACAGGCATATTGTTATCATCCTTTCGTATGTTAAATTCTGCCAGTGGGATTGGAGGTAAAGTGCAGTGAACTTTTTCAGGAAGAAGAACCAGCGTAAAATTGCAGCAGCAATTTGTATTATTGTAATTATTGCAATGGTTGTGCCTATGGTACTTGGTTCAGTTTTGTAAAGGTGTTAAACCTGCATATATATTATGCAGGTTTTGTTATGCTGTAATTAAGTTATACATAATATACGAAAAAAAGTCAAATGTTTTAATAAATTTTGGCTTGTATAATTACTCATATGTGATAAAATAGACAAAGTAGTTGTTTTTTGAAAATTAAGTACATTAAAGATTAAAAATTAGCAAAGGTTCAGGTGGATATTATGGGAGGAAAAAATAAGCTATTAACAGTAATATTTATTATTGGCGGTATTGTTATAATTGGTGTTGCTGCTGCAATAAACATTATGTCAAAGACAGGTGCCACTGATGATAATGTTATGTGCCAGGGAGTACAGATTGACGGTGTTGATGTAGGAGGAATGACAGAAGAAGAGGCAGAAGAAGCTATTAATAAACATATTGAAGATACAGTAAACCGTCCTGTTACTGTAATTATAAATGACAACACTGTTGAAACTACATTTGCAGAGCTTGGTTTTGCAAGTGATGGTGATACCCATGTTGCAGAAGCATTTAAGGAAGGAAAGCCTGACGGTTTTATGGAGCGTATATTTGGCTCAGCATCAAAAAATGATAAGGAGTATAATTTAAGTTATACTTTGGATAAAGATGCCATACAGAAGTTTGTAGAGGAGAAGTGTACAGTTTTTGATGTAAGGGCAAAAAATTCAAGGCTTAAATACAGGAAGAATGGAAAATTTAAGGCTACAAGAGACCGCACAGGGATAAAACTACAGGTTTCTGAAACTGTTGATAAGATTATAGGTGCAATAGAAGGTAATTTAACAGATGAGTCTGTTGAGGTTGAAGCTGTTGTCAAAACTACAGAGCCTAAGTATACACGTGAGGTTATGTCCAGGTGCAGGGATATGATAGGGTCTTATTCTACAACGTTTTCTACATCAACAGCAGCACGTGCCAATAATATACAAACAGCAGCAAAATATATTAATGGCACAATACTTTATCCTGGAAAGGTGTTTTCTACCACTAAAGTCATAAAAGACCGTACAGAGGAAAATGGTTACCAGTCTGCACCAGAGTATTCAAGTGGAAAGGTGATTGATGGTATTGGAGGCGGCGTGTGCCAGGTTTCTACTACTCTTTATAATGCTGTGCTTAATGCAGAGCTTGAAGTGGTTGAGCGTTCACCACATTCAATGGTGGTTGCATATGTGGCAGTATCAAGGGATGCTGCTATTTCAGGCACTTATAAGGATTTTAAGTTTAAAAATAATACAGATGTGCCAATATATATATGGGCAGATGCATCAGGTGGCACTTTAAGTTTTAAAATATATGGTGAAGAAACAAGACCGGAGAACCGCAAAATAGAATTTGAGCCGGAAATATTAGAAACAATCCAGCCAGGTGCTGATATTATTACAGAAGATAAGAGCCTGCCATCTTCTTACAGGGCAGTTACACAGTCTGCACATGTAGGTTACAGGGCGAAACTCTGGAAGGTAATTTATATAAATGGCAAGGAGAAAGAAAGAAAGGAACTTAACACGAGTACGTATAATGCAGAACCGCAGTATGTAACTGTAGGAAACCGGGGGAATTTACAGACAGCAAAGCCATCGGGGAAACCAGAAGCTTCAGAAGAGCCAGAAGAAACAGCAAGACCGGAAGCAACTAAGAAGCCACAGGTGACTAAGAAGCCGCAGGTGACTAAAAGGCCTCAGCCTGACAAAAAACCAGAAGCAACTAAAAAGCCACGGGTGACTAAAAAGCCGGAAGTGACTAAAAAGCCAAAGGTAACAAAGAAACCAGAAGTTACAGAAGCGCCACAAGATATGGAGCTGCCAGAAGAAACAGATAATCTGGAGGAATAGTATGGATATTGGTAAAGTTCCTGAAAATATACTGAAAAGGTCTGTTTTTAAATATATACGCCACCACAGAAAAGAGGTGGTTGTACATCCGGGGATAGGTGAGGACTGCTGTGCAGTGGAAGCTGGAAGTGGTGAAATAATGGTATTTTCCACAGACCCTGTTACAGGCGCAGAAAAGGGTGCAGGCAGGATTGCTGTCCATATTAATGTTAATGACATAGCTTCAAGCGGTGCAGAGCCTGTAGGCATACTTGCCAGCATTATAATGCCGCCAGATGCCAGTGAGGAATCTTTAAAAGAGATAATGAAGGAAATAGGCCAGGCATGTGATGAACTTGGAATAGAGGTAATGGGAGGGCATACAGAAGTTTCAGATATTGTAAAAAGGACTGTTATAAATATAACATGTGCCGGGAAAGTACAAAAAGAGCGTTTTATACCAGCAGGAGGCCTTTCTGAAGGTGATGATATTGTTATGACAAAATGGACAGGCCTTGAAGGGACTTCTATTATTGCGGAAAGCAAGCCGGAAATCCTGCAGGAAACATTGCCAAAAACACTTATAGAAACGGCGGTATCATTTAAAGAATTCCTTTCCATTGTGCCAGAAGCCAGGATAGCAGCAGCGAATGGTGCTACTGCAATGCATGATGTTACGGAGGGTGGGATATTCGGGGCACTATGGGAGATTGGGAAAGCTTCAGGAACAGGGATAACCGCAGATTTGCATAAAATCCCTATAAGGCAGGAAACCATTGAAGTATGTGAGGTATTTGGCATAAACCCATATATGTTAATTTCGAGCGGAAGCCTTCTGATAGGCTGCCGTGATGGAAACCAGCTTGCAGAAGAACTTTCAAGGAATGGCATACCAGCAGCAGTTATTGGGAAGGCAGTAAAAGGCAATGCCAGGATTATTGTAAATGGTGCTGAAACGAGGTATCTTGGGCCAGCAGTAAGTGATGAATTGTATAAAGTAATATAGTTTATAAATCAGCATAGTTAATGTTAAAGATGTATAGATTATCCTTGTGTTACTATAAAATGCCAAAGCGATGAATAGTAACAGCATCTAAATAAAGAAAGCCGGGGAATATTTATGAAGAAAGAAATTCTTGATATAATTAGTAAAAACAGCCGTTATTCAACAGAAGACCTTGCGGCTATGACAGGGGCAGATAAGGAAACTGTAGAACGTGAAATAAAGGAAATGGAAGATGATAAAATTATCTGTGGATATCCTGCGCTTATTAACTGGGATAACACAAGCCATGAAAGGGTTACAGCACTGATTGAGGTTAATGTTACACCACAGCGTGACATGGGCTTTAATAAGGTTGCAGAGCGTATATATAAGTTTGAAGAAGTAGAAAGCGTTTACCTTATGTCAGGAGGTTTTGACCTTACTGTGCTGATACAAGGAAAAAGTATGAAAGAGGTTGCAAGGTTTGTTTCAGAGAAACTTTCAGCTCTTGAGTATGTTAATAGCACAGCAACATATTTTGTATTAAAGAAGTATAAAGAGCATGGAATAGTAATAGAAGAAGAGCATGATGGCAAAGAAAGGATGTTGGTTACACCATGAGAAACCCATTGTCAGAGAAAGTGACTGGAATTAAACCTTCCGGCATAAGGAAGTTTTTTGACATAGTAAGTGAAATGAAAGATGCAATTTCACTTGGTGTTGGAGAGCCTGATTTTGATACACCCTGGCATATAAGGGAAGAGGGCATTTATTCGCTTGAAAGGGGAAGGACTTATTATACTTCAAATGCAGGTCTTAAAGAACTGAAAGAAGAGATAGCAGCATACCAGGCAAGGCGTTTTGGGCTGGATTATAACCCACAAGGGGAAATATATGTGACAGTTGGCGGAAGTGAAGCTATAGATGGTGCACTCCGTGCAATGCTTAATGAAGGGGATGAGGTAATAATACCACAGCCAAGTTATGTTTCTTATGAGCCTTGTGTAGTCCTTGCAGATGGTGTGCCTGTAATTACAGAGTTAAAAGAAGAGGATGAGTTTAAGCTTAAAAAGGAACAGCTTGAAAAAGTGGTAACAGATAAGACTAAAATCCTTATACTTCCATTTCCTAATAATCCTACAGGTGCAATAATGACAGAACAAGATTTGAGAGGTATTGCAGAAGTAGTTTTAGAGCATGATTTATTTGTTATTTCAGATGAAATATACTCTGAACTTACATATGGCAGCCGCCATGTTTCAATAGCATCATTTCCAGGCATGAAAGAAAGGACTATTGTTATTAATGGCTTTTCAAAGTCATATGCAATGACAGGATGGCGTCTGGGATATGCCTGTGGGCCAAAGGTTATATTAGACCAAATGCTTAAGATACACCAGTTTGCCATAATGTGTGCACCTACAACAAGCCAGTATGCGGCAGTAGAGGCATTGCGCAATGGTGATGATGGCGTAGAGCATATGCGCAATGAATATGACAGGCGCAGGAAATTTCTTATAAAAGCATTGCATGATATGGGAATGGAATGTTTTGAGCCGTTTGGTGCATTTTATGTATTTCCATGTATTAAGGAATACGGCATGGGTTCAGATGAATTTGCAGAATCACTGCTTGCAGAAGAGAAGCTTGCAGTAGTGCCAGGCACAGCGTTTGGTGAATGTGGTGAAGGTTTTATAAGAATATCTTATGCGTATTCAATAGAAGATTTAAAAAATGCGTTAGAGCGTTTGGAAAGGTTTATTAACAGGCATAAGTAATTTCTGGCTGTGCCTGTCCAGGGGAAATTATGTTTAATATAGTGCTTCTTGAACCTGAGATGCCAGCCAATACAGGCAATATAGGGCGTACATGCTGTGCCACGGGCACTAAGCTTCATCTTATAGAGCCAATGGGTTTCAGGGTTAATGACAAGATGGTTAAAAGGGCGGGGCTTGATTACTGGAATGACTTGGATGTACAGATATATAGCTGCTATAGTGATTTTCTTGATAAGAACCCGGCGGCAGCAGAAAAGATGTATATGGCAACTACTAAGTCAAAGCAGGACTATACAGAGGTAAATTATGAACCTGGCAGTTATATAATGTTTGGCAAGGAAAGTGCAGGGATTCCAGAGGAGATACTTGTAAATTCAAAGGAAACCGCAATAAGGATTCCTATGAACAGGAATATACGTTCCCTAAATCTTTCAAATTCAGTTGCCATAATTTTATATGAGGCACTCAGGCAGAATAAGTTTAATGGAATGCAGATGGAAGGGAAACTTCACCGGCTGGACTGGAATTAGTTTTAGTTCAGGAAAAAGTAAATATTTAGTTACTATTCACAGTCAATTAAATTCGAGGATTTTTGACACGTTTTTTTCG
>CAJTXH010000085.1 GCA_910580005.1 uncultured Lachnospiraceae bacterium
AATGTTTATATATCATCTGGTTTATAAAATATTTATTTTATGCGGTTATCCTGCATATCGTGGTTCCTATGGTGCATCTGCATATGCAGCAACAAAAGCTGCAATTCATAATCTTGTGAGGACATTGGCGAATAATTTGGGGCAACGTGGAATTCGCATAAATGCGTTACCAGCAGGGTGGATTGGTGGAGAAATGGATACTGATGAAATATTTAATAAGTCTAGAAGTCTTACACCACTTGGACGTTTGGGTACAGATGAAGAAATTGCTAATGTGGCATATTTTCTTTTTTCAAAGGAGTCGAGTTTTGTTAATGGAACTACCATTGTTGCTGATGGGGGATATTTGGGTTCAGATCCGTTGTCAAAATACGAATTTGAGGATAGTAGAAAATAATTTTGTAAGGTAGGTGAATTTTGTAATGCGCAAGAAATGGACTTTTTGGGATATTGTCGTTCTTGTTCTGGAAATTCTATCACCTCTTGCAGCAATAATTATTACATACTTTATTCCGCAGGGAAAAGAACTTGATTCAGATATGCGGTTATCAATTATAGGAGCTGGTATTTCGATTCCGGTAGTTTTGCTTCAGATTTCTATTACACAAGGGCAAAACAAAAGTGAAAGTGATGTAGAGAAGATTGATAATAACGTTAATGAATTATCTGAAAAAGTGAATCATATAAGTCCTGTTTTAGAGCAAGTTTTTTTATCTGGTAATGATAGAATTCAACGATTTGCGTACCGACGTTTTGGTGAGGCTTGTAAAACTATACAATCTGCAGTGAATAATAACAATTCTGGTAATCTGAGACCTAATGAATACTACGAGGAATTAATGTTTTTGGCAGATCTTATTCTAAAAGATAAAGCAGAAAGCAAAAATAGATTTAGTGGTGAGATTTGGGCAATGACTGGATTCGCGGAAGAAGAATGGATTGCAGATGAAGGATATGAAAGATTATGGACAGATAAGTTAAAAGATTTGGTGGATGCAGGAATTAAAACTCGTCGATTGTGCTTAATGCCTGATTCTTTATATGATATTATAACTCGCCAACCTTTTGTTGAGCCTTCTACGGATGTACATTCATTTTGGGGGTTCATAGAATTACTAGAGAGCTATTATGGCACTAGAGTGAGGAAGAAAGTAACTGAACACTATATAATTAGTGAGAGAGATAATCCTAGATTAGAAGAAATAAAAGGTTTTTTTGCAATAAAGTTGATCAATGGTGATTTGCATATTTTATATGGGGAAACAGTTGATGCTAACGGTGCATTGACAGCTAAAGTTCTTTTTGATTCAAATGAAATTCAGGAAGTTAGAAGATTGTTTGAGCTTTATGCAAGATCAAATTATAAGATAGAAAAAAAATTAGCAGGTATGGTGGCAGCAAATGGTTTTATGACGTATTTGCAAAGTCGCGGAATTTCATTTGATTGAATTTTGAATGACTCAAGGGATATTTTCCACCCCTTAGGGCGTACTAACTTCCATCCAATGCAGTGAAGTTGGGGCGAATACTCTGCTCTTACAAAGCAGAAGGCAAATGCCGAATGGCATTTGGGGGCTTGCTTAGGGAAGTTTATTGAAGAAAAGGCACATTGCAATAATGTGCCTTTTAAATATTTTTGTCTCATATCAAAATATAGTATGGATGAAAGTTAATATATAATAAAATAAGACTAGGAGAGATAGAGATGGACATTGTTATTGAACAGATGGATTATGATAGTATTGATGAATTAACTAATCTATATGTTAAAATTTATAAAAAAACAAATCCGCAAGAAAAATGGGATATTGTTTCGGCAAAGAAATTTATTATGTATTTTTATGAACTATGTCCTGATTTGTTTTTTGTGGCAAAGCTGAATGAGAAGATCATTGCAGGAATTTGGGGACCTGTGAAACCGTGGTGGGATGGTAATAAAGTATACAATCTAGAAATCTTTATTGATAATGAATATCAAGGTAAGGGATTATCAAAGTTTATGTTTTTCCATTATTTTGACATTGCAATAAAAAAATATAATGTTAACTCAGTAGAAGCACTTACTTTTAATGATAGAGATTTCCCATTAAGTTTTTATCATAAAATATCATTAAATAAAGATCGACAATTAGTTTTGTTAGAGGGAAAGGCTCAAGAAGTAATATCAAAATTGCAATGATTATATATTATGAAGTGATTGAAATACGAAATAAAGTAATTGAAGTTTAGGCAGGAATAAATTGTTTGAAGGGGATAAACTATAAGTCTGTGTGTAATATGGAGAGTATCTTTGTGAAAAATTGACAGTGTTGGCGGTGATAAAAAATCCCATCTGCAAGGGAATGCTGATACAAAACCGTTATGAGATGGTTGGTTTTTTGATAACAAAAAAACTGGTAAAGTGGGATAAATCTGAATAGAGTGTAATAGAGAACATAGTTTTTGCTATTATCAGCAAAGAATTGTTTGAAAAGGCAATTTCATTTTCAGTGGCTACATCGGAAACAAGCAAAAATTAAAGGGTTTGAATCTGTTCGACTGTCCGTATTGTGATAGAAAATTAAGAAAGACACAACATAAACCGAAGTATGTATGAAGTGTCAGAAACACAAATCCAAATTTGCATTGTGCAAAAACTTTATGGAAAAGGGAGAGGCGAAGCAAATTGTGCTTGAAACATTAAGGAAAGTCTGTCAGTTTCGTCTGGAGTTTTGGTGGCTTAAAAGGCAGGAAGGAAAGATGTTTATGAGTGATTTGCGGGGATTTAAGGATGTCAAAGAATTAGAAAGGAATATAAAGGATATGCCGGATGCTATTTTGAAGAAGTAAATTTCTTCATTAGGAGATAAAACAAATTTTGTGTTATACGGAAAACTGGTCCCAATAAAGGGTAGAAACAATTTGGAAATAGATTACGGATTAGCAACGACATTTAATATTGTTGTTCCTAAGTTAGATAATTATGCAAAAACAATATTGATAATGTATTTTAATCCAGAAATGGATTCTTCGGTAGCTATTTCTGTAGGCAGTATTTATGAGGATGATTGTGAGGATTTTTGCCCCAAATATAAATGTAATGATAAAGACGAGTTTGTAAGGACATTAGTGAGATTCTATCTTCCAAAGATGTATTACATATTATTGGGGTTTTATATGCTAAAGCCAATATGTTGGATGGATAGTATAAGTGCATAAACTTATCTTCAATGTCATTGTGATAAACATTTGATATGAAAAAGATAGAACAATAAATTGCGCCATTATGTAAGATAGTGGTGCTTTTTTTGTATAAAGCATAGCTTTTGAGCATGAAATGACTAACAAAATAAGCATTAGACATTTGCGGAAAGGATTAGTAGAATAAAGATAGAAAAAAAATTTTTTTGTCCCATACTTGACAGATGCAGGATATCCTATCTGGTGGAACAAAGAACCAATGATTATTCGTACATTTTTGGAATCTTATAATCTGGAAGGAAAAAAGATTGTAACATTCTGTACCAGTGGAGGCAGTGGAATCTCTGGCAGTATGGAAGGGGTCAAAGCTGCTGCTAAAGGTGCAAAGGTGGTAAAGGGAAAAGATTTGACAGATGCATCCTATAAGAGCGTAGCAAAATGGGCGGAGAAACAGATAAAATAATAACACATAAAATAATAACACATAAAATAAATGAAGAGGTAAAAGGATGGGTAGTGTCAAATTACCTGTCTTTTTGCTTTTAAATATAAAGAGGAGATATAGTGAATATGGAAAAACAGAAAAAAATAATGTGGAAAAGACTGGCAGCCATAATTATCTGTGCTTTTATGGCAATGCATATAAGTTTGGCATGTGGTGCAGGGCAGCCAATAGCATATGTCCATGCGGAAAACAGTGGTGTTTTAGAAGTGCCAGCAGTGTCTGTTAAAAGCCATAAGCAGCTGGTAAATAAAATATATAGAATGGCATTAGAACGAAAAAGCCCTGGTGTATTTTACTGCAATGGCAATGGAAATGAAATTTTTGATGGGAATTTAGACGCCTTGCTGCAGGAAGTTTGTGCGATTGATAAAAAGACTTCGGATGATGCAGATTATCTGGCAAACAGTATTGCATCCATGAATGTAAGGATAAAACAGGAATATGCAGGAAGTCGTATATACCGCACGGAATTTACGGTTCAGATCCGGTACCGGGAAACAGCAGAGCAGCTTGCGGCAGTTAATGCTGGTGTCAAAGAGGTTTTGGCAGCCCTGAATATAAAAGGGAAATCTGATTATACAAAAGTAAAACGGATTCATGATTATATCGTAAATAATACGAGATACCAGTTTTCCTCTAACTGTTATACTGCATATGGGGCATTGGTGGATGGCATTGCAGTCTGTCAGGGGTATGCGCAGCTTGCTTATAAAATGCTGACGGAGGCAGGCGTAAAATGCTATACTATTACGGGGGAAGCAAATAATGGCAGGGAAACACAAAGCCATGCATGGAATATAGTAAAGGTTGGGAAGAAGTGGTATTATCTTGATGTTACATGGGATGATCCGGCGGGCGCCGGGGATATACTGCAATATGGTTACTTTCTTGTAGGAAAAAAACAGTTTGAACAGAGTCATGCTGCCTCGGCAGAATTTGGAGAAAAGATAAAAAAGGTTGGAGAAGAAAACCATAAAAAATGGAAAGAGCTTCAATGATAGAAAAATACTTTTAGAAAATACGTATGTAGATGGTACTTGGGAGAAATGTTATTGGTATACACAGGGCATGAAAGAGAATGTGGACTGTACAGGAGTTCTTCTGCAAAAGGCGGGAACGGTGCTGTGCACCAGAAAAATGCAAGACAAAAGGAATTTCTGGATGAAAAGATTGCAAAGGCGGAGCAGGAGAGAAGCAGGCTGGAAAGGGCATAGAGCTGTGAAAGGCAGATGGCAAAAGAGGCTAATGAACCAAGGAAGAAATAAATGAAATGCCAGGTAAATTTGCTGAAATGAGAAATCCGCTTATGTATAGTAATTTAAAAGAATTGGAAGACATACATGCGTATGCATATATTTTAGCCAGGGTGTACATATATATTATGATTATGAAACAGGCAAAAATAGAAGATAATTTAATAGTACAGGCAATAGATAAGATTTTATAAATAAACTGTTTATGTGCAGGTTGTTTTGATGGATATACCTGTCCTGTTGTTTCTGGTATTACAAAAAAGTGTACAATATTCCACCAGAAACAGCTGGTTTAGTCACTCCCGTTATTTTCCAACATATAGTAGAATCATTTCTGCTGGCAAATAAATAAGACGTCGGAAATGAGAAAATAGTGCAGTATTATGATAAAAAAGCTGTAGGGATAAGAATAAAACAGCTGCGCAAAAGCAGGGGACTGACACAGCATGGTCTGGCAGGACTTCTTGATTATACAGGTAGCAGGCAGTTGCAGCGTATAGAAACAGGTGAAACTTCATGTACAGTGGAAAAATTGATGGAGATTGCGCAGATACTGGAAACCAGTACGGATTTTCTTCTGTTTGGGCAGGAAAGAGATAGTATAGACAAATATTATAAAGCTTTTGAAGGAAAAAACAGCTGCCAGAAGCAGTACCTTCTGGCAGTATTGCAGGCAGCGGCTGATAATATTATGCTTTTGGAATAAAAAATAATAGCAGGTTTGTAGCCAGTCATCTAAATGGAAGATGGCTGGCTTTTTGTGGTGTAGGTAAAAATCTTTTCTGCCTGGATGCATTATAAAAGATAAAGAAGACTGATATCCAAGAAGATATCCGCAATCTGTAATGCTTGCCCACTGGCAGACCAGCCTCATAACTGCTATGTAGCAGTTATGAGGTTTAAAAAATAAGAAAACTTACCAGACAAAGACGTGCTGCATACCAAACAAAACCGTTTTAAAACCAGTCTGGCTGTTTTATGATATATCCAGGCTTGAATAAACAAGCCACAGGACATTGAAAACAGAATAGGACACGCATACACACTGATTTTATTTTCACCTTTAGCTGTAACTGCCACAGGCAGAAAGTTAGGGGCAGCAGAAACCCATTTCGTGCGGTGAAGTGCCAGGAAATGGTACTGAGCAGAGGTTTATGCTTACTGGCGTAGCTGCCAGGTTAAATGAGGTAAAACAGCGCCAGAATTTCAGCGTAAAGCATTTTCTGGGAGTGGCTGCCTGTGGATTCCGCCAGGTATGGAATAATTCCGTGCCATAAGCAGTGGTGGGGACACAGCGGTGGACTGGCTATCCTGGTGTATGTTACCCGGCTGGGGGCTGTAAGTGAGAACTTACATGGAATAAATTGGTTATTTGGATTTTTAAGGATAATGTGGCAGTTTTGCCACGTTGTCCTTTGGGATAAGGGAACTGCAAAGATAATTAGTACTGCTTTAAAACAGTATGCATGAAACCAGTTTCTTTATTCCAGGGGATAACAGCCGGCGTATCTTCCTGTAAAAATCCAGAAAATTTTATGATGTGTGCAGTATGCACAGATGGAGGCAGATTATGGAAAGAAACCATTTGGAAACAGGAAACAGCAATGCTGGCATTAAAGGCTTTGGAATGTACAGTATGCACTTTTATGCAGATGGCAGTATGGTTACAGTGTATGGCAGGGTGTGTTATGGATATGGAGGTGCAGTGTCATGGCAGATATAAAGCGTGGGAATATTTTTTATGCAGATTTAGGGGCAGAATACCAGGGCAGTATGCAAGGCGGTATACGGCCGGTAGTGGTAATAAGCAATAATAAAGCAAACAGGTACAGTACCGTGATTACGGTAGTGCCGTTATCATCAAAAATTTCTAAAAAACAGGACCTGCCTGTACATGTCCTTGTACCTGCAGGGAAAAGCAGGGGGCTTATACAGGACAGCCTTGCATTATGTGAACAGGTTACAGCTTTAGATTCCAGGCAGATTATAGAATATATAGGGACTGTAGATGCAGAAATACTTTCCAGGATAACAGAAGCAGTCCAGGTACAGGTTGGGGTATTTGACCAGTACAATTAAAAACACATAAATATTAGAAAAATAGCTGTGAAAAAGGATTTTCTTGTATTTTTTAACCAAAATTATTTTTTTGTGCTTATATACAGTAAATAATGGATTTTTCACAGCATGTACATAGCTGTCATATATCTGGCAGCATTATTTTTTGTAAGGAGGCAGCAGCAGTGACAGCAGAAGAACACAGGAAAATGCTGGAAACCAGTTTTGAAGATGCAGGACTGGAAAACCTGGCAGATATCAGCAAAATCAGGATTAACAGGGAGCTTCCACTTGATGAAAGGAAAAAGCAGTATATAAGAAAAACAGGGAATCCCTATATGGTATGTGTTGGAAGGATGAAAGTAAAAGTGCAGTTCACGGAAGGTGGCATTTCTTTTGATGAAGCCTTTGAGAACCTGCTTTTATCTGTATAATTCATAATTATATGCCATGTTACTATTCACGGCTACGCCGTTCATAGTAACAAAATAGCTTTGCAAGTGCAAAGCTTTGCGCTTTCAGCGCTGAAAATGCACACATTTTGCAAAAAAAAGATTTTGTTCCAAAATCATGCAAAATGGCACCAAAAAACTCGTACTTTTGGCATAAAACACGCCAAAAATCCTTGAATTTAATCGGCTGTGAATAGTAACTATGCCATAACAGTATCAAAAAATATAATAAAAAACAGTGGAAAAAACCGGCAGGGTGTGCTAAAATCATTTCAGGACTAAATTTCATATTTTCTAACTTGGGACTAAATTAGCACCCTTCTGGGTTTTCTGAAAGCTTAGAAAACCAAAAAGGAGTGGTAATTATGGGTAACAAGGTCAAAAAAATCTATCATGCCGCCATCTATGTAAGGTTATCAAAAGAAGATGGTGATGTTTCAGACGCTTTCAAAGAGGAAAGCAACAGCATTTCAAACCAGAAAAACCTGGTTCGGGATTTCCTGGAAGATAAGGAAGATATTGTTGTGGTATCAGAGAGGGTGGACGATGGTTACAGCGGTTCCAGCTTCGAGCGTCCTTCATTCCAGCTGATGATGGAGGATATTAAAAAAGGAATTGTGGACTGTGTTGTAGTCAAAGACCTTTCACGTTTTGGACGTGAATATATTGGCTCTGGCCAGTATATTGAACGCCTGTTTCCAGCATTAGGGGTGCGTTTTATTGCAATTAATGATAATTATGACAGTCTGGACAGGAAAGACCAGGCAGACGAAATCCTGCTGCCTTTTAAGAATCTAATTAATGATGCTTACTGCAGGGATATTTCTATAAAAATAAGAAGTCACCTGGAGGTAAAAAGGAAAAAAGGGGAATTTACAGGCGCTTTTGTACCTTATGGATATAAAAAAGATAACTGTAATAAAAATAAGATTGTTATTGACTCTTTTGCAGCAGGCATTGTAAGAGATATTTTCCGTTTAAAACTGCATGGATACAGTAATGATGCCATTGCTGCCAGGCTTAATGGCATGGGTGTGCTTTCGCCCATGGAATATAAAAATACCATGGGAAGCAATTACCAGACAAGCTTTAAGACAAATGAAAAAGCTTTATGGAGCCCAGTAGCAGTAAAACGTATCCTTGGAAATGAGGTTTATATAGGAAACCTGGTACAGGGCAGGCAGACAACGCCTAACCATAAAGTAAAAAAGACTATATTAAAGCCGGAGAATGAATGGGTAAGAATAGAGAAGAACCATGAGCCAGTTGTGTCTGGCAGGGATTTTGCTATTGTGCAGCGCCTGCTTGGTCTGGATACCAGGACAGCACCAGACCAGGCAGAAGTATCACCGCTTGCAGGGCTTGTAACCTGTGCAGGATGTGGGGCTTCAATGGTAAAGAAAAACAGCAGTGCTGGCGGGAAGAAATATTACTATTATGTTTGTTCCAATAACAAGGAAACAAAAGAATGCAGCAGCCACAGAATACCTGTAGGGAAACTGGAAGAAAGTGTATTGCAGCTTTTGAAAGTGCATATTAGCAATATCCTTGATTTGCAGCGTATCATGGATAAAATAGCTGCTGTGCCATTCCAGGAGCTGGATATCAAAGAGCTGGAAAAACGTATAGCACAGAAAGAAGAAGAAACAGAGCGTTTTAAAGAACTGCGCAACCTGCTGTATGAAGATATGAAAGACGGGATTGTTTCAAAAGAGGATTACACAGAACTGCATGAAGCTTATACAGAAAAACGTAACCAGGCAGAAGAAGCTGTCAGGAAAATGAAAAAAGAAATCCAGGATATTCTTGCTTCCAATACAGATAAATACAAGTGGCTGGATTATTTTGCCAGACATCAGGATATTGGCAGCCTGACAAGGAATGTAGCTGTGGAATTGATTGAGCAGGTGAAAGTAACAGACAAAAATAATATAGAAGTGGTATTTAATTTTGCTGACTGCTATAAGGAAATCTTCAATAACCTGCAATACGCAGGATGCAGGGCGGGGTATGACAGCAATGGCAGGATAAAATTTGAATGGAAGGAGGCTGTGTGACATGGCAAGGAAATCAAGAAAGAAACTATTAGATACTGCCAGGAACATGGAACAGAAGGCCTCTGCTGCTTCCATTAAAAATAAGAATGCCTGTTACAAGGCTGGTTTATATGCCAGGCTTTCAGAGGAATCTGAAGCAAACAGGGAACGTGCAACCATAGAAACGCAGATGGATTTACTGCGCAGGTTTGCAGCAGACAGTGATGATATAGTAGTTGAAAAAGAATATTTTGATATCTCTTATTCTGGTACAAATTTTAACAGGCCAGGATTTGAAGAAATGGTACAGGACATGAGGAAAGGCATAATTAACTGTATCATTGTAAAGGATTTATCCAGACTCGGCAGGGATTATATTGAAACAGGCAACTATATAGAAAGGGTATTTCCATTTTTTAATGTAAGGTTCATTGCAGTCACTGATGGCTATGATTCCAATAAATCAGGGGAAGAACTGCTGGTGCCGTTAAAAAATATGGTAAATGAAATGTATTCAAAGGATTTGTCAAAAAAGGTAAAGACAGCATTTGAAACAATGAGGAAAAACGGGGAATACCCATCAGGTTCTGTACCATATGGATACCAGAGGGCAGACAAGCATCTTTTACCTGATGATGAAGTAAAAGATACCATAATAGAAATTTTTGACATGTTTCTGCATGGCAGCAAGATAAACAGTATCGTAAAACATCTTACAGCAAAAACAGTCAATCCAAGGGCATATAAATATTTAAAATCAGGAAATGCCATTCCAGAAGGTTTTTATACAGGCTGGAATATCCAGACTGTGCATGGCATACTGGGAAACGCTGTTTATACAGGTGCAAGTATCTGGAATAAATCAAAAAAAGTTAATGGGAAAAGGGTAAAGCTGCCTGAAAAAGAATGGACAGTAATAGAAAATACCCATGAAGCACTGGTAAGTAAAGAAGACTTTGATAAAGTACAGGAAATGCTTAAAAAAATGGCATCAGATTTCCATGAGTCCTGTGTCCATAACCATGCACAGTATAACCTATTCGGAAAGAAAATTATCTGTGGTGACTGTGGGAAAACCATGGGTTTCCGGGTGGAATACCTGAAAAATGGCAGCAATAAAAAAATATACCGCTGCAGCACTTACCTTAATGGTAATCATGTCAGATGTACCAGCCATAAAATAGCTGCCTGCGAAGTGGAAAATGCTGTATTCCAGGCTGTCCATAAACATATGGAGCTTTGTATCAGTGAAGAGGATATGGTGAAAAGGATGAATGCCAGGACTGAAAGCCAGCAGAAATATAACCTGTATGCAAAAGAAGCAGATAAAATAAGTAAAGAACTGCAAAAGACAGTGGAAATGAAAGCGGGTATTTTTGAAGATTATAAAGAGCACCTGATAGATGAAGAACAATATGTGCAGATTAGTAAAAATTATGCAGATAAAATAAAAGTGCTGGAATGCAGGCTGGAGGAGATGCTGAAAGCGCAGGCATCTTATTCAAAATCATACCACGTTGATACAGACTGGAAAACAGTTGTAGAAAAATACTTAAAAAAGCGTAAACTTACAAAGGAAATGGTGGAAGCATTTGTGGAAAGCGTCGCTGTGCATGAAGACGGCAGGCTGGCAGTACGCCTGGTTTATGATGATATGCTTAAAGAGCTTCTGGCATTAAGCGCAGAAAGGCAGGGCATTTGTAATGAATAAGACGGTAGTTGCAATGTATCTGCGTTTATCAAGGGAAGATGATGATAAAAATGGTAAAGAGGAAAGCAACAGTATTACGGCGCAGAGGGAACTGGTTAAAAACCATATAGAAACTATTATGGCTGGGCAGCCTTACAGTATTTTGGAATTTTGTGATGACGGTTATTCTGGTGCTGGTTTTGAAAGGCCAGGGTTTAAAGCAATGACGGGAGCAGCCAGGGCAGGGGAAATTAATGTAATAGCAGTAAAAGATTTTTCACGGTTTGGAAGGGATTACCTGGAAGTGGGCAGGTATCTTGAATTTATTTTCCCTGTCATGCAGGTAAGGTTTCTTTCTGTTAATGACGGTTATGACAGCAATAACCAGGCTGGTGCAACAGGCGGCATGGGGCTGGCACTGAAAAACCTTGTATACAGCATGTACAGCAGAGACCTGTCAAAAAAAGTCCGCACGGCACAGCATACCAGGGTAAAAAACGGGGAGTTTATTGCTTCTTTTGCTCCATATGGATATAAAAAGAATCCAGAAAATCCGCATAAGCTGCTGGCAGACACAGAAGTGGCGTGGGTAGTGCAGAAAATATTCCAGATGGCGGCAGATGGAACAAAAGTTTCAGAAATAGCAAGGTGCCTGAATGAAATGGAAGTGCCGACAAAATATCTGTACCACAGGTCAAAAGGAGAGAATTTCCCATGTATTTACAGCCATACTAAGATTAAATTATGGGACTGTTCCATGATAAGCAAGACCATTAAGAACCAGGTATATCTTGGGAAATTAGTATGGAACCAGTCAAAATGTGGGCTGGATACTGGCAAAAAGCAAGTAAAACAGCCTGAAGAAGAATGGATTGTTTATGAAAACCACCACCAGCCTCTTGTTACACAGGAAGTTTTTGATAAAGCAAACAGGAATATCATTCCAAGCAACAGCAGCAGGAAAGGAATAAAGCAGCAGAACCAGCTGTTTTTCTGTGGATATTGTGGAAAAAGCCTGCAGTGCCGGGGTGGCAGGTATTCCTGCCGTAGCTGTGTGCAGCAGAAAAAGAACGACTGCCAGAATGTGCGTACCAGTGAAAAAAATCTGCATGATGCAGTAACCTGCCAGATAAGAAGCATGGCAAGTGTACTGGCAGATGAAAGGACAGCCATTAAAAAGCAAGGGAAAGACAGCAGAAAGGCTGTCCTTGAAAGCATTGTAAGTAATAATGTGAAAGCAATATCCCAGTGGAAAGATACCAAGGTAAATCTTTATGCACAGTACAAAGACGGAAAAATTACAAAAGAGAACTATATAACAGAAATGGAAAAAGGAAAAGCAAAACTTCTGGAACTGGAGCAGGATAAAGAGAAAGCACAGAAAGAACTGGATGCTATGATAAAAACGGAAGCAGCAGAAGAAATCCAGGAAGAAGAATTGTCAGGACTGTCAGTGCTGGAAACCTTTGACAAAGAGAAAATACAAATACTTATAGAAAAGGTTTTTGTCTATGGCAGTGATGCAATAGAAATTGTCTGGAAAACCAGCAATCCATTTGAGTAATGGTGCAGGAATAAAAAATTATTTAGTTTATAAAAAGCAAGAAATGACTTTGGAAAAATTGAGCCATAGGCAGTGTGCCTGTGGCTCAAAAAAATTGAAAAAAATTAATATTTTTTTTGTTCCTTACTTGACACAGGCAGAAGCGGCGCTCACTTATGCGGAGGTAAAAGCCCTTGCGACAGGCAATCCCTACATCAAGGAAAAGATGGACTTGGATATTCAGGTATCCAAGTTAAAGCTGATGAAAG
>CAJTXH010000086.1 GCA_910580005.1 uncultured Lachnospiraceae bacterium
TTGACGAAAAACTTGTCAAAAATCCTCGAATTTTACTGAAGGCTGAACTGTTACCAATTTAATTACAAAAATTTCAAAAAAAGTATTGACATGGTTATGTTTTGGTGATATTATAGTTGTTGTCAGTATGTGATTGATATAATTTAATAAGCGGAAGTGCTGGAACTGGCAGACAGGCTAGACTAAGGATCTAGTGTTGGCGACGACGTGAGGGTTCAAGTCCCTTCTTCCGCATTATATGGAAAGCCTTGTAACTAGGGCTTTTTTTGTATCTTAGGAAAATGCAGGAAGCATATAAACCAGACAGATAAAAAGTCTGGCTGCTAAAGTTCTGCTAAAACGAGATGGTAGTTGAAGAATTTCTCTCAAGACTCCGTCAATTTGTCAGGTAAGCCGTAGGTGGAAACCGGCAGATTTACGGAAAAGAATGGAATGGAAACTTGAAATCAAGGACAGTGGATTTGTACCTCAAAACAGGAAGCCAACAGAGGGAAATGCCTGATACAAAACAGGCAGCACATACTATGAAGTGCCTGCTTCCCCAGGATATGTACAGAATGAGGGTAAAAATTGGGCAAACCTTATTTTACAAGGGTTTGCCCAGATTGTACCAGATGTCTGGATGCGCCATATCATTTATATACAATTAATATATGCTTTATATATCTTTATATTTATTAATAATATTACATATAAGATTGTTAATTTCTTTTAATTTTTTTAAAGGTTCTTCTATTCCTTCAGTGCTTCCCTCCCTTAATATTTCCACGACTGGGACTGTGGCTTCATACATTTTGTTGAATCCATAGTTGCCCGAAAGCCCTTTTAGTGTGTGTGCCCTTTTAAATGCAGTGTTTATGTCGCCTTTTGCCAGGAATTCTTCTAACTGCAGAAGGTTTTTATCTTCAGTAAACCTGTACAGGAACTGTTCATATATTTCCTCACTCCCCACAAAACGTTCAACAGCGCCATTATAATCTACGCCAGCATTAACAAGTTCATCTTTAAATTCTTCTGTCATAATCCCACCTCATCTCTAATGTCTAAATCTTTGCTTAATGTTTCCAGATAGTGTATAAATACCTGGTTTGTTATTTTTATTATATAACTGCTGTCAAGTTCTTCACGCCGGAAACTTTTTCTTCCCCCTTCCAGTGCCCTGTTCCAGAATTTTAACACATCCCTGCATGGAACATAATAGCAGATATCTGCGTTGCTAAAATATATTATTAAAAATGAAATTCCATTCTGGTTTTCAAATTCTTTCATAAATTTAATCTGGTGTTTATGTATGTTTTGTAGTGGGAATGTATCAGATGCACATTCTTTTGCATCAAAGCATACTGGTATTCCCTGGACGTTGCCTATATAGTCAACTGTGCTTTTTTGTTCAAAATATGCGAGTGTAATATGGTGTTTTTCTTTATCAATTTCCATCGGGGTTATTGGGGTTGGTATTTTCTGTACTAAGGCAAGCTTTTCCTGGCGGTATTTGTTGTTGGTATAATTTAATGCTTCCTCAAGCATTGAACCCCTTAATCCCCTTGAATTCCATGATGGCATTGTGTTACCTCCTTAAAGCAGTTACATCCATGCCAATGCCTTCCATTATATTGGTAAATTCTTCTGGAACTGGTGCTTCAAAAACAATGCCCTGGTATTTTTCTGGTACATTGCCAGACATTCCAAATTCAAGCTTCCATGCATGCAAAAGCTGGTGCTTCAGTCCGAATTCACGTTTAAATATCTGGTATACATCTTTATGGCCATATTTGGAATCACCTGCAAGCGGATGTCCTGTGCTTTTTAAATGTGCACGTATCTGGTGGGCTTTGCCTGTTACAAGATGTACTTTAAGCAGTGTATATATATTAGTTCTGATTTTTCCATATTGCAGCGGTGTATATTCTGTTATAACCCTTGAAGAACCCTCTGTTTCGTGTTGCGTTATAGTAACATTATTATGGCTGCCATTTTTAATAAGATAGCCGTCAAGCCTTTCTGCGGAGCTTATTTTACCTTTAACTATGCAAAGGTAATATTTCTTTAATTCCCTGTTCTTGAAAATTCTGTTCATGGACTGAAGCCCTTTTATAGTTTTTCCTGCTACAATAAGACCGCTTGTGTTCCTGTCAAGCCTGTTGCATATTCCAGCATTGAATATGGCACTATTTACGTCCTGGGTTTGTTTTTGTAAATAAGCATTGATGTATTCAACAGCAGAAATATCATTTTTATCTGCTTTCTGGGAAAGCATTCCGGCAGGTTTGTTTATAATAAGTATATCACTGTCTTCATATATAATATCCAAAATATTACGGGCGCTGGATACTTGTATATCTGTTACAGGCATTTTCTTTTTAAAGCTTTCTATGGTTCCATCAGAAAGAAAAAGTTTAACTTCATCACCTTTTACAAGCCGTTCCATTCCTTCTGCCTTTTTACCATTAAGGACAATGTTTTTTTTACGCAGCATCTTATAAAAAAAGCTTTTTGGTGCTTCTGCCATAAATTTACAGAGGAATTTGTCAAGCCTCTGGCCTTCATCTTGTGATGTGATTTTTAATATCTGCATTTTTAATCCCCTTTAGACGACAAGTGATGTAAGATAGGATTTGACATTAGCTTCCTCCTCTTTGTCAGTTTCCTGTATTTTAACATTGTCTATTTCCCTAAGAAAATTTTTTTCATTGTCTAATACTTTAACTTTATATCCATCTCCCCAGTTATGGACACCATCACTTAGATATTTCTTTATATACTGTATATCCTGGTTTTTACTGCTGGCAAGTGCGATAACATATTTATTGCCGGCTGCAATAAAATCAAGGAACATTATTTTTTCAGAAGATGTAATAAGCATATCTGCATAAAGCTGCATTTTGCTATTTGTATGTTCTTTTATTTTATCATATGTTTTCCTGTCTGATGAATGATAGGGAAATGTTATAATAAACCTGACAAGGTATTTTGCGCCTGGAAGGACAAACAGGACTGCTATAACAGAAAAAATATTCCTGTTTGACATTTTATTTAATAAAAGCCCAGCTATAAAAACTGCCAGTCCGGACGCCACCATTAATACTACGCCTGTTAATGCTTTCTTTTTTCTGTTATTTATATATCCATAATCACCCTTTTGTATTTTCATATTTCCCTCATTTCTGCGCATAATGCTACAACATGCGCCACCCAGCATTATATTTATTTTTAAGCCTTCCATGCCCGTCGGCTTTGCCCCAGCCAAGGGGGAAGCCGTCAACTTTTACCAGTACCCATCCATTGTAAGAAGTATCAATATTTATGGTTTCGCCTTTAAGATATTTTATAACATTAATATCTGAAACTGGAAGGTCCAGGCTGTTTTTATATGAATAAGGCAGTGCTGCAAGTGCAAGCTGGCATGAAGGTTCAAAATGTTTTTTGGCATAACCTGCTGCAAGCCCGTTCTGGACTACTCTTAAAGACCTGGTTTCTAGCATTTCTGCATGTACAAGCTGTATTGTGTCCTTATGTTTTACAGGATAATAATTCTTAAAATATTGTTCTGGGATAAATTCTTTTATTTCCTCCTGCCAGTTATTGTCTGTGCTGTCTTTTTTATTGTGGTTCTTTTTGCATTGTTTATAGCATGGTTTGCATATCTTGGTAGTATTGGTATCTGGTGGGGCATGTACGTTTCTTTTTTTAAGAAGTGCCACAAAATGCCCTTCGCCCTTAGCATTATGTGGAAATATTCTTATACAATTTGCAAGCCCGGTGCTGTTTCCAGCAAGCATGTCCTGCCTGCCAGGGGAAAAACCTTCTTTAAATGGCACACTGCATATTTCCATGTCTTTATAGGTATCTGTAAACCATTGTATCATGCCCTCGTCTTCTTCAATGGAGAATGTACATGTTGAATATACAAGGCTTCCGCCTGGTTTAAGCATGTGGTAAGCTTTATTTAATATATCTTTTTGTATGGCAGCATAGTATTGTGGGCCTTTGCAAGACCAGTCTTTAACCATATCAGGACTGCGCCTGAACATCCCTTCACCTGAACATGGCACATCTAACAGTATTTTATCAAAATATTCTTTAAAATGCAGCGAAAGGTGTTCTGGCGTTTCTGCCGTAACTATGGTGTTAAAAGCTCCTGCAGCCTGGAGATTTTTTACAAGTGCTGCTGTCCTTGAAACACTTATATCATTGGCAACGAGCAGGCCGCTTCCATTAAGTTTTGATGCTATTGCAACAGATTTGCCCCCTGGCGCTGCGCATAAATCAAGTATTTTATCACCTTCATTTACTGGAAGTATGGAGGCAGGAAGCATTGCACTCGGTTCCTGTATGTAATACAGTCCTGCGAAATAATATGGGTGCTTTGATACATCTGTTTTACTGGCATTGTTTATAATAAATCCAGTATCACACCAGGGAACTTTTTCTGTATCAAATGGGCATATTTTCTCCCAGTCCTGCAAGCTGGTTTTGGCTGTATTAATTTTTATTGCTGTTAATGGTTTTACAGAAAAGCTTTCAAGATACTTTTCATAACCATCTTCTCCTAATAGTGTTTTCATTCTGGTACAATATTTTTCTGGAAGAGTAACCATTATAAAACTCCTATCTTATAAATCCGTAAAGTTACCTGCAAGTGACTGTATACTTTGTGCATGGTATGTTTCAGACAGCATGTCAAGCTGTTTATTAAATCTTTTTAAAAGTGCCATATCATCCTTTTTATATATATCAAAAAATTCATTCTGTATTTTAGTAACTTCACGTTCATTAGCTATGTGGTAGAGATTTTCAATATTATTTAAAATATTAGTTATAATATTTGCTTTCTGCCTGTTGGAATTTTGTGCATCCATAATTTCATCCCTGACCGAAGCCATTTCATGGTCAAGTGCTTCAACCGCATCTGCTGCCCTTAAAAGGCGGTCTCTTAATTCATCAGGCATATTTTCTTTATATTTATATTGAAGTGAATGTTCTATTGTTGACCAGAAGTTCATTGCGAGTGTCCGTATCTGTATTTCAGCTTCAAGATTTTTAGGGCCTTTAATTGTCTGTACTGTATAGTAGACTATTATATGGTAGCTTCTGTAACCGCTTGGTTTGCTTTGTGTTATATAGTTCTTCTCTCTTTTTACTATCATGTCACTGCGTCTGCGTATAATATCAACAACTGTATCAATATCTTCAACAAACTGGCATATTATGCGTACCCCGGCAATGTCTTCTATCTTTTCTTCTATATCTTCAATATCTACACCTTTGCGGTGTGCTTTATCAAGAATACTTGAAATTCTTTTAACCCTTCCCGAAACCGATTCTATTGGGGAATACATCCTTGCATCCTGGTATTCCTGTTTCACATGTGTAAATTTTACCACAAGTTCATCTACCGCCAGACGGTAAGGGTCTAACATTTCCCTCCAAAGTTGTGTTTCCATGTTTACCCCGTTTCTGCGCTATATTTAAAAAGCCAGTGTAATTGTGCCATATAGCGCAAGGGCACAATTACCTGTTCTTTGCAGATAAGTATTCCAGCAGGCAATATGGGTTTAAACTGGTTTCTTTTTCTGCCTTGTTAATATATATTCCAAAATGCAGATGTACATCAAACTGTCCTTTTGTCCCCTCAGGCCCATACCCGGTATTGCCCATATATCCTATAATATCACCTGCATGGACGTGTTTTCCTTCTTCTATGCCATTTTCGTAATGGTCAAGGTGTGCATAATAGTAATAAATACCTGAACTGCTTCTTATGCCAAGACGGTATCCGCCTAGCTCAAGCCATCCCTTCTTTTCAATAATCCCATCAGAAACAGACCTTATTTTAAGGCAGCCTGGCTTGTTTAAGGCAGACATTATATCTATGCCTTCGTGTTTCCTGTCACCTCCATATGTCCTTCCTGTGCCATAACCATCTTCAAAATAATACTCTGTCCTGCCAGGGCATACTGGAAAATATTCCATTTCTTTTATAAGGTCTGAAGCGTACTCTCCGGCATTTTCTTTTTCAAGCTGTATACGTATATTGGTTTTGCAATTCATTTCCTCTTTCCATTGCACACAATAGAATATACATGAAATTGTTATAAAAACCAATACTGCATAAATGACAATTTTTACTCTTTGAATTCTATTATTCTTCATATAACAGGTATATGTACCAGATAATTAAAAAGAACAACAGTATTTTATAAATTACGTGACTTATCTGCACATGCTTTCATACATTCAATAATACTGCTTCGGAAACCTGTTTTTTCAAGGATTCTTACAGCTTCTATTGTTGTGCCTGCTGGTGAACATACCATATCTTTTAATTCACCAGGGTGTTTTCCTGTTTCAAGTACCATTTTTGCGCTTCCAAGCACTGACTGGGCGGCAAAGTGGTATGCCTGCGCCCTTGGCATGCCTTCTGCAACTGCTGCGTCTGCCATAGCTTCTATAAACATAAATACATATGCTGGTGAACTGCCACTGGTGGCAACTACTGCATCCATCATGCTTTCTTTTATAATTTCTGCTTTGCCAAATGATTTAAGCAGCTCCATTACATTTCCCAGTTCTGTTTCTGTTATATTGCTGTTTGGGCATACTGCTGTAATGCCTTCACCCACAAGGGCAGGAGTATTTGGCATTGTCCTTATAATTTTGCGGCTGCCGCCAAATGCATTTTCAACCCATTCTATAGATTTGCCTGCTGCAATAGTTATAATTATCTGGCTTTCTTTCGCTTTGACATCTTTTATTTCATCAATAACCTGTTTGTAATAAACTGGCTTGACAGCAAGGAAAAGCATGTCTGCCAGGGCAGTCTCCCTGTTGTCCAGGGTTGTGTGTATGCCAAATTCTGTTGCCACTTTTGTAATAGTTTTATTAGTTGCGGCAGAAGCAATTATTTCTTCTTTGCTGGCAATTCCATTACGGAGTATGCCGCCAATAATTGCCTGTGCCATATTACCTGCACCAATAAATCCAATCTTCATAATAATCCTCCAAATTATATATTATTTAGTTATATTTTACCACTTTTTAAGTTCCATTGCATTTAAAAATTTATCCTGGAATGATTTTTTACTGGCAAGTTCTATATGTGCTGTTTCCTTTGAATATTTTAAGGCAAGTTCCCTGAAATCCTGGTCAAACAAAGCCTGTGCAGCACCATTTCCAGCAGCATTGCCTGTAAATTCTATATTGCCTGTATCTGGATATAGACCTATTAGTACAGCTTGTTTTGGATGTATAAATTTGCCAAATACCCCTGCAATTTTTACCTCATCAACATTATTAAGCGTAATGCCAGCAGTTTCAAGCAGAACTTCTGCTGCTGCCTGTATGGCGGCTTTTGCAAGCTGTATATTTCTTATATCTTTTTGTGTAATTACTATATCCTGCTGCCTGTCACCATCCTGCTGCTTATTATGAAAATCATTTTTCCCATAAAATAAAAAATAGTTTCCTTCGCTGTTTTTATGAATTCTTTCTGCAATGTTGGCTTTAACCCCGTTTTTTAAGGCTTCTTCCTTGCCCATAAGATAACCGTCTGTTTTTAATACGCCAGCTTTTAAAAGTTCTGCTACGGCATCTACAAGCCCTGAACCGCATATTCCTTTTGGGATAAGTGCGTCCCTGCCTGTATGGTTACTGCTGTTAATATTAGCATCTATAACATCAAGAACTATATTTCCAGCCAGCCTGTTTATTTTAATGCCATTTACTGCACCATGCCCTGCCCTGGTTCCACACTGGACGCCTTTACCTTCAAATGCCGGACCTGCGGCAGCAGAACATGCATATATATTTCCTTTGTTATTCAGGATAATTTCTGCATTAGTACCTATATCAACAGCGAGCTGTACCTGGTCTGGCTGGTAAAGTTTCTGGCTGCAGAGGACTGACACTGCATCCGCACCTGTATGTGCTGCTATTCCTGGCATTACATATATGTCTATATCTGGAAACTTTTTAAAACCGTTTTCAATTCCTTTTAAACTGGCACTTCCAGTGTATGCAGTTTTAAAAGGTGTTCCTGCCATGCCACTTAAATCTTTGTCCAGAAATAAATGGCACATTGTTGTATTGCCCGTAACAGCCATTTGGACAACCTTATCCCTGGTACATATGCCATTGCATAACCGTTCTATAATATCTTCAGCCTGTGTTATTATAATATTATGCAGCAGGCTGGCTTTTCCCAGGCTGGCATTCATAATACGCATCATGACATCTGCACCATACTTTGACTGCATATTAGTTTCAGTAATATTTCCACAGTATTTTCTGTTATCAAGTGAAAAAAGGCTTGCGGCAATAGTAGTAGTGCCAATGTCCATTGCTATGCCATAACAGCCAGTATATTCCTGGCATATATTATTATCCAGGCTTGCAGCCAGGGCCTCTTTCTCTGGATTGTATGGATTACTGCGTATTATTACCATATAAAAACCTTGCCTTTCTTTAATAAAATGAATATATTGCAATTAAAAAGAACCATCCTCCGATGGTTCTTTTCTGCTCATGTTTACAGGCTATTGTGTCTATTTAGCATAATCTGTAACCCTGGATTCTCTGATAACATTAACCTTAATCTGTCCTGGGTATTTCAATTCATCCTCAATTTGTTTAGAAATATCCCTTGCAAGCAGAACCATGTCGTCATCTGTTACCTTATCTGGAATAACCATAACCCTCACTTCACGTCCTGCCTGTATGGCAAATGATTTATCAACTCCTTTAAAGCTGTTGGAAATATCTTCTAATTGTTTTAATCTGTTTGTATATGTTTCTAAAGTCTCCCTGCGTGCACCTGGGCGTGCTGCTGAAATAGTATCAGCAGCTTGTACAATACAGGCAATAAGAGTTTCTGGTTCAGTATCTCCGTGGTGTGATTCCACAGAATTAATAACAACTGCCGATTCCTTATATTTGCGGCATAATTCAGCACCAATCTGGACATGTGTCCCTTCCATCTCCTGGTCAACTGATTTGCCAATATCATGCAACAGGCCAGCTCTTTTTGCCATCCTTGTATCAACCCCTATTTCACCTGCAATAAGTCCTGCCAGATGGGCTACTTCAATAGAATGTTTAAGGGCATTCTGGCCATAGCTGGTTCTAAATTTCATTCTTCCTAACAAACGAATAAGTTCTGGGTTTATACCGTGAACTCCTACCTCAAGGGTAGCAGCCTCCCCCTCTTCACGGATCATTGACTCAACTTCTTTTTGAGCCTTTTCAACCATTTCCTCGATTCTAGCTGGATGAATTCTTCCATCAACAATAAGTTTTTCAAGAGCAATCCTTGCTATTTCTCTTCTGACTCCGTCAAAACCTGATAAAACTACCGCTTCTGGTGTATCATCAATAATAAGGTTTACACCTGTAAGAGTTTCTAAAGTCCTGATATTGCGGCCTTCTCTTCCGATAATCCTACCTTTCATTTCATCATTAGGAAGCTGTACAACAGAAATTGTAGTTTCTGCAACATGATCAGCGGCACAGCGCTGTATTGCGTTGACAACATAATCTTTTGCTCTCTTGTCAGCTTCTTCTTTTGCTTTTCTGTCAAGTTCTTTTATAAGAACAGCAGTTTCATGTTTTACGTCTTCTTCAACAGATTTTAATAGATATTCCTTTGCTTGTTCAGTGGTCAGGCCAGAGATTTTTTCAAGTTCCTGTAAATGACTGCTTTTTATAGTTTCAACTTCCTGGATTTGCTTATCCAGTTCAGCAATTTTTACATTTACCTTGGCTTCTTTCTTCTCTAATGCATCTGACTTTTTATCCAGGATTTCCTCTTTCGATAATACTCTCTTTTCATACCGCTGTATTTCTGCCCGTCTTTCCTTGGATTCGTGTTCAATCTCGTTTTTGGTACGGATTGCTTCTTCCTTGGCTTCGAGCAGTGCTTCACGCTTTTTTGTTTCAGCAGTCCTTAAGGCTTCATCAATTATGTTTCTTGCCTTTTCGTCTGCATTGCCAATCTTAGCTTCTTCTACTTCTTTATATTGCTTTATAGAAACTGACTTGGTAATAAGCGCAGTTGCAATAACCGCAGCTAATAGAACCACAATGGCTATAATTACTTTAACAACCATTGGCATCGAACAGGAGCACCTCCTTATTTTTATTCATTGTACATAGTACAACACATCAATTCTATACTTTTTACACGAATATGTCAAGCTTATGGCAGTGTATTCCACGTCCGTTTCATAAATTTCTAGTTATCCTGTGTTTGTGTAAAAACGGACGGTTTCCGTGCCAGAGCCAGAATATTCCGTGCAGGGGCACTCTTACGCTACGGTGGCATACGTACTGGAAGCGCTGTTATGTTACTATTAAGCATAAGGCTGTATAGTAATATGAAAAATATACAATATAATGTTATATATTGCAAATTATCACAATATATGGTAGCATATACTCAATGCCCACAAAATACGGCAGGTAAAATTTATTGTAAAGACCAGGGATTTTTTACAAAGCAGGCTTTGGCAGGAATGGGGGATTTTTTATGAAAATTATTAAGCGCAGTGGGACAGAGGAAACATTTAACATTGATAAAATTATTACCGCTATAAATAAAGCTAATAAAGAAGTTGCTACTATAAACCGGATGTCTGGGGAACAGGTACAGGAAATTGCCCAGAATGTAACACAGATATGCGCTGATATGAAAAGGGCTCTTAATGTTGAGGAAATACAAGACCTTGTTGAAAACCAGATAATGAACAAACGTGCTTTTGCAGTTGCACGTAAATATATTACCTACCGTTATACAAGGGCACTTGTCCGTAAATCAAACTCCACAGATAAGCAGATTATGAGCCTTCTTGAATGCCAGAATGAAGAAGTGCTGCAGGAAAATTCTAATAAAAACCCTGCTGTCAACAGTGTCCAGCGTGATTATATGGCAGGCGAGGTAAGCAAAGATATTACAAGAAGGTTTCTTCTGCCAGAAGATATTGTACGTGCACATGAACAGGGAATTATACACTTTCATGATTCTGACTACTTTGCCCAGCATATGCACAACTGCTGCCTTGTAAACCTTGAGGATATGCTGCAGAATGGCACTGTTATAAGTGAAACAATGATAGATACACCTAAAAGTTTCTCAACAGCATGTAATATAGCTACACAAAGCATTGCCCAGATTGCCAGTTCACAATACGGAGGGCAGAGCATATCACTTGCGCATCTTGCACCTTTCGTTAATGTAAGCCGCATGAAGTTCCGCCGCCAGGTCATGGAAGAATTTGAAAAATCTGGTATAAACTGTACAAAAGAACAGATAAACGAAGTTGCTGAGCTGCGTGTTAAAGATGAAATTAAACGTGGTGTACAGATGATACAATACCAGGTAATAACACTTATGACCACTAATGGCCAGGCTCCGTTCGTAACCATATTTATGTACATTGACGAAGTGCCGGAAGGAAGGCTGCGCAAAGACCTTGCCATGATTACAGAAGAAATACTTCGCCAGCGCATACTTGGTGTTAAAAATGAAAAGGGTGTGTATATTACCCCTGCATTTCCTAAGCTTATATATGTGCTTGAAGAAGATAACATACGTGAAGGTTCTGAATACTGGTATTTAACAAAACTTGCCGCAAAATGTACTGCAAAGCGCATGGTCCCTGATTATATCTCCGAAAAAATCATGAAACAGCTTAAAGATGGCAATTGCTATACATGTATGGGGTGCCGCTCTTTCCTTACTGTTTACCATGATAAGGATAACAAGCCTAAGTTTTATGGGAGGTTCAACCAGGGGGTGGTAACTGTCAATCTTGTTGATATTGCATGTTCATCAGAAGGTGACATGGATAAATTCTGGGAAATATTTAATGAGCGCATGGTTCTTTGCAAACGTGCCCTTATGTGCCGCCACAACAGGCTTAAAGGAACGCCGTCAGATGTAGCTCCTATCCTGTGGCAGTATGGTGCGCTTGCACGCCTTAAGAAAGGGGAAAAGATTGACAAGCTTCTCTATAATGGATACTCCACGCTTTCACTTGGATATGCAGGTCTCTGCGAATGTACACGCTATATGACAGGAAAACCGCATACTAACCCTGATGCCACACCATTTGCACTTGAGGTAATGCAGAAACTTAATGATTTCTGCGCAAAATGGCGCCAGGAAGAAAATATAGATTTCAGTTTATATGGTACACCACTGGAATCAACCACATATAAATTTTCCAAGTGCTTACAGAAACGCTTTGGAATTATACGTGGGGTTACAGATAAAAATTATATTACCAACAGCTATCATGTACATGTAACAGAAGAAATAAATGCTTTTGAAAAGCTTAAATTTGAAGCACAGTTCCAGCGTCTTTCACCAGGTGGGGCAATAAGTTATGTTGAAGTCCCGGATATGGAAAATAATATTGAGGCTGTACTTGAACTTATGAAATATATTTACAATAATATTATGTATGCTGAACTTAATACAAAAAGTGACTACTGCCAGGAATGTGGTTATACAGGACAGATTGGAATTGTTACGGATATACATGGTAAACTTATATGGGAATGCCCAAGCTGCGGCAATACAGACCAGAATAAAATGAATGTTGCGCGCAGGACCTGCGGCTATATCGGTACACAGTTCTGGAATCAGGGGCGCACCCAGGAGATTAAGGAGAGGGTTCTGCACTTATAAA
>CAJTXH010000087.1 GCA_910580005.1 uncultured Lachnospiraceae bacterium
AGGTATCATAAGAAGAAGACCCTGTGATGCTGTGAATGTTGTAGTAAGTGCACCTGCTGCAAGCGAACCATGTACTGTACCAGCAGCGCCTGCCTCAGATTCCATCTCTACTACTTTAACTGTGTTTCCAAAAATGTTCTTCTGTCCTGCTGCTGACCACATATCTACAGAGTCAGCCATAGGGCTTGAAGGTGTGATAGGATAGATACCTGCAACTTCTGTGTAGGCATATGCTACGTGTGCTGCTGCTGTATTTCCATCCATTGATTGTTTAGCTCTAGCCATCTTAATTTTTTCCTCCTTAATAAAGTTCTTTCTAATTATTTTATCACTTAGTGTCTAAAAAGTAAAGGAAACTATATGCATTTTTACTATATTTAATTAAAAAAACGGGGATTAATAGTGTATAATTATTAAATTTTTATAAATTAATAACTAAGCTTGACTTTGCCTTTAATATTGAATAGAATAAATATTTGTTGTTATCCAGTAAAATAAAGCAGTTAGCAATTCCTGCATTCTGGTTAACAAGTACTGTATATATCATAATACATTTTTAAATAATTTCAAGAAGAAATATTAACCATATAAACCAGACAGGAGGAAACAATGGGAATTAATTATATAACACAAATTAAAACACCAGATGAACTTAAATCGGACTATTCTTTAAGAAAAGATTTAGCAGAATTAAAGGTGGAAAGGGATGCAGAAATTGCAGATATTATTACAGGAAAATCAGATAAATTCCTTGTAATTATAGGTCCTTGTTCAGCAGATAATGAGGATGCTGTATGTGACTATACCAGCCGTCTTGCAAAAGTACAGGAAAAAGTTGCAGATAAAATCATTCTTATACCAAGAATATATACTAATAAACCACGTACTACTGGAGAAGGCTACAAAGGCATTGTACACCAGCCAGACCCTGAAAAGGCCCCTGACCTGCTTGAAGGCATAATTGCAATGAGGAAAATGCATCTCCGTTCAATAGAAGAAACCCATCTTTTTGCAGCAGATGAAATGCTTTATCCTGAAAACTGGCCTTATGTATCAGATATACTTTCATATGTTGCAATAGGTGCACGTTCTGTTGAAAACCAGCAGCACAGGCTTGTTATAAGCGGGCTTGACATCCCATGCGGCATGAAAAACCCTACAAGTGGCACATTAAGCATTATGCTTAATTCATGTATTGCATCACAGTCAGGACATACATTTATGTACCACGGATGGGAAGTAAAAACAGACGGCAACCCCCTTACACATACAATACTGCGTGGTGCTGTCAATAAACATGGACAGTCGCTTCCTAATTACCATTATGAAGATTTAATGCTTTTAAATGAAATGTACCATAAGCTGGATTTAAAAAATCCTGCCTGCATAATAGATGCTAACCATGCAAATTCAAATAAATGTTATTATGAACAGCCACGCATAATATCAGAAGTAATGCACAGCCGCAATCTCTCTCCTGATATAAAGAAACTTGTTAAAGGTGTAATGGTTGAAAGCTATATTGAACCAGGAAACCAGACCATACATGAACATATATATGGCAAATCCATTACAGATGCATGTCTCGGATGGGAGGAGTCGGAAAAACTTATATATGAAATAGCTGATAAATTATAAAAAGTGTATTAAAACACCAGTTAGTGTTATATATTAAGTATTTATAATTTCCAGTTATCCTTTGTTTGCAGACGGGATATACTGGTTATGCTTAAAGAAGGGCAGCTTACCGCAGGTGATATTGCATTAAAACTGGATGTATCACCTGCGGCGCTCTCCTATCATTTAAAATTGTTAAAAAACGCTGGGCTGGTTATGTATGCAACAGTTCGGGGGTGAAAATAATGAAAAAAAGAAAAACAAAAAAGATTAAACTTTTATGGATTATTACATTTATACCTTTAAAAAATATAAATAAATGCTTTCTGTCAGATGTACGTCACAGTTTGTGGAAAATTTGTACCAAATGAAGGGAGCGTAACAGATACGCTGGCTGTATTTAACACAAATATCACGCAAAGTGTGGCGTGCACATGGCAGGAATAATTTTTCAAAATTCTGCTGTATTAGTAACCAACTTTTTCATAATCATGGTTAGGGTCTTCCCCAATACGGACAATAGCATTATACACACATGCTGTTATTTCTGCATCCATCTGTATTGTAGATGCATCAAATTTATGTATCAGTTCCCCTGCCAATGAATGAACATATCTTGGCGGAAGCCTGTTCAGCGCATATGCAGCAATATCAATCTTGCATTGGTTGCATTTGCAGAAATCAGTTGTCTGCCACAACTGGTCTATCTTTGTTAAAACAGTTTCCTCCATCATATTTGTTAAACCTTCCATTTGCTACTCCTATCTGACGTATACGCCTGTAACATTGTTACTACATATAATTACTACATATTGTTATTTTACTCCCAACTACATAGCAATTCAAGATAAAATTACAAATTTATTAATAGCCAAAATAACTGTCTATGCCATCTGCCATTCCTTTTGCCATTTTATTCTGGAATGCTTTCTTCTGCATTTTTTTGTCTTCTGCACTATTACTCATAAATCCCATTTCAATAAGGGTAACTGGTATTTCACTCCAGTTAGTTCCTGTAAGGTCATCCCTTATAATACATCCCCTGTTTTTTATACCTGTTACATCACAATAGCTATTAAGTACTGCCTTTGAAAGTTTAAGGGATTTTTTGCTAAGTTTTCCAACATATGGGTTGGATTTTGAAGGATAAAGTGCACTTGCACCTCTTGCTGATGAAGAAGATGCGCTGTCACCATGAATGCGTATATAAATATCTGAACCGCTTTTATTTACTTTTACAGCACGTTTTTTATTACTTATATTTACATTATTCTTTGTACGTACCATATAGACCTCATAGCCTCTGTCAACCAGTTCTTTCTGAAGCTTTTTGGCAACATCAAGTGTAAGCTGGTACTCTGGCACACCTGTTGCAACACCTGTTGCGCCCCATGACACTTTAGCTTTTTTGACAGAAGAACCTGGCCCAACAGGTTCTGTTGAACTGTCACCCTGTTTCTGGTGCCCTGCATCTATTGCAATTTTCTTCTTGCCCTCAACATTAACAGTGTATGAAATTATATCACTTGCACTTTTTGCATAAACAGTTACCCTGCCTGCCCTTTTGCCCTGTAATACGCCTTTCTGGTTTATAACAGCATATTTCTTGTCAGATACAGACCATGTAATATCCTCTCCTTTTCCGCCTGTTATACCAAATTTCGATTTACTGCCTGCCTTAAGCGATGATACTATCTGCGAAAATGCCAGCTTCTCTGTTTTCTCCCCTGTTTCAGCAGCGCTTGAAACATTAAGGCTGTTGCTTATCTTGCTTATGCCTAATGTAGTAACTGCTATTACAGACAGGACTATAATTCCTGCCATAAGTGTTATTTCACGTTTTAAATCCTTCATTACTGCCTCATTCCTGCGCATACTGCGCATATCCTGTTTTATAATATACCCTTAAAACTGCCTTGTCTATTCAAATGTACCAAACTCTGACAGCGGATATATCCTTAATATTGCTCTTCCCTCTATATTTTCACGCTTAACAGGCCCTACTTTTTCATACCGGCTGTCTTCGCTTACAGTGCGGTTATCACCAAGCACAAAAAACTCATCGTCACCAAGTTTTACCGGTTTTTCTGCTATGCCTGGGTCTGCAATAGGGTCTTTGCCAAAATTCTCTTCTATCTTCTTATCATTTATGTAAATATCTTCACCCTTAATCTGCACAGTTTCACCGGGCAGCCCTATTACCCTCTTAATATAATAATCACTGCTGTCCCGCCCATGAGGGTAAAAAACTATTACATCAAACCTGCCAGGGTCAGTAAAATGGTATGAAACTTTCTCAACAAGCAGGTTTTCACCATTTTTCAGTGTATTCATCATGGACTTTCCATCAACAATAGTCCTTTGCAGCACATATTTAGGTACAAATGCTACGCATATAACAATTACTGCAATATAAATGCCCAGTTCAATTATGCTGTTGCGAAGCCTTTTGCCAGCAGGTACTTCCTCCTGCTTCTTCCCATCTCCATCCACAGGTTTCTGCCCACTGTCTTTTGTATAATTTTCTTCTGTATTTTGTACACTGTCTTGTATATTTTCTATATTATTAAATTCATTATCCATTATAATACCACCTATAATAATTAGTCTTCTACAACATCTGCCAGCCCGTTTGCAGCTTCTTCTGCTGTTGCTGTAACTGTATCTGACATTTCTTCCACATCACTGCCAGCTTCCTCTTCACCATTTCTGCATAGAGGACATATAAAGCCTTCTGGAAGCGTACTGTCTTCATATACATAACCACATATTGTACATACAAAGCCTTCTTTGCCTTCCCTTTTTGTAAATGTACTGGTTTCCCCTGCTATTTCTTTGTCCTTTGTCCCTGCGTCTTCATCTGTTTCTTCCAGGATATCCTCTTTTACTTCCAGCCTCTCTGCCGCCCTTTCAGCTTCTGCTGCTTTCCTTGCTTCCACCTCTGCTGCTTCCTCTTCACTCAAAATGCGTATTTTAGAATTATTAAGCTCATCAATAGCAATAGAAAGAGGTTTAGGACATTTTGGTGATACATATGACTCTGCACCATCTATAATCTGGCGTGCTCTCTTTGAAGTGGCAAGGACTATGGAATACCTGCTGTTTACAACAGGTGCTTCGCCAGTTTCAACCTCACTATTAACTAACTTCATTAAATCTGTGTATGATGGATGTAACATAAAATTCTCCTTTCAGCTTAAAAAATAAATATTAATATTACATATTACACATTATTATCCACTATATCCATTATTTATTCCAGCCTGCCCACAAAATGCCAAAGACAGTAAATACATGCCACATTATGTTACTTGCTGTAACTTGCAAAATCCCTGCTTATATCCCTGATAAGATGCTGCTGGTTATTCTTTGTAAAATGTAATGATTTAAGAAGGCAGTGCATCTGTTCCACGCATTCCTCTAACCCATCATTTACAATAATATAATCATATTCTTCCATATAACTGCATTCTTCAGCTGCCCTGGCAATCCTTTTTTTAATAACTTCTTCTGTTTCAGTACCACGTTTAAAAAGACGTCTTTCCAGCTCTGCTACATGCGGCGGTGTAATAAACACAAGCGAAACATCTGGAAAATTCCTTTTCACCTGCATTGCTCCTTGCATTTCTATTTCAAGAAGTACATCCCTGCCATTTTCTATCTGGCTGTAAACATAGTCTTTTGGTGTACCATAATAATTATCTACATATTTTGCATATTCTATAAACTTCCCATCTTTTATCATCTGCTCAAATTCTTCTTTTGTCTTAAAGAAATAATTTTTCCCTTCTTCCTCTCCCTCTCTTGGCTGTCTTGTTGTTGCAGATACCGAAATTGCATAACCATACTTTTTAACCAGTTCATTTACAACAGTACCCTTGCCTGCACCAGAAAATCCCGAAATAACCGCAATTATCCCCTTTTTAGGCATCCTCACTACTCCTTTCTGTCTGTAACCCCTCCGCCCTGTTCTCTATAGTTTCAGAAAGCAGCGCTGAAAGCACTATATGCCCGCTTTCCATAACAAGCACACATTTTGTTTTACGCCCACAGGTAGCATCAACTGCAAGGTTATTGTCCTTTGCTGCCTGTACCATGCGTTTTATAGGTGCTGCATCTGCTTTTATAATGCTTACTACCTTATCCATATTTACTACATTGCCATATCCAATATTTACTAACATATACCTCCTCTTTCCTACTCGATGTTCTGTATCTGCTCACGTATCTTTTCAATTCCAGTCTTTAAATCAATAGCCATTCCAGACAAGCTTGCATCATTTGCTTTGGAAAGAATTGTATTGGCTTCCCTGTTCATTTCCTGTGCAATAAAATCAAGTTTGCGCCCTGCAGGTTCACCTTTTGACAAGGTATTTTCCATATTGGCAATATGGCTTCTTAAACGTACTGTTTCCTCATCAACGCATATTTTATCCGCAAAAACAATAATCTCTGTGGCAAGTATCCCTTCATCAATTTTTGTACCACCGGTTAATTCAGCAACTTTATCCATAAGTTTCTGCCTGTATTCTGCCACTATCCCCGGCGAACGCTCCTCTATCTGCCCTGCCAGTTCCTTAATTCCTTCAAGCTTGGCTTTTATATCATTATACAGGTCTGCCCCTTCCCTTTCACGTGTTTCAGCAAAACGCTGGCACGCCTTATGTACAGCCTCCTGCAATATATTAAATTCATCACCGGCATCTTTGCTTGTGTCCTCAAGTGTAACTACTTCTGGAAACCTCACAAGCATTGATGCAGTCAGGCATTCTTCTATTCCAAATTCCTCTGATGCCTGCCTTGCGGCTTCCATATAACCTTTTGCAACAGAATGGTTATACCTTACAGAAGAAGAACTAGCGGAATAATCATCATAATTAACAAATATATCTATTTTTCCACGCACTGCGTATTGTTTAACAATATTCCTGATATCATTTTCAAATGCACTGAACTTCTTAGGCTGTTTCACACTTAAATCACAGTACCTGTGGTTTACTGACTTTATTTCAACACTGATTCTATAATCACAGCCTTCCATTTCATAACGGCCAAATCCTGTCATACTTTTAACCATAACTTCCTCCAGCATACATTTTGCCAGACAGTGGACAAACCACCCTGCTGGCACTTATTAATTCTCCGCCGACCATATAGGCGGAAGCCCGTTTTAATTTGATATAACTGGTTAATTATAAAGTAAAGCCTTCAATTAGTCAAGCTGGTCTTCTTTATTTTTTTTACTGTTCTTCTTGTCATTTTTCTTATCTGCTTTCTTTATATTAAAAGCTGCCTTTTTTAATTTCTTGTCAGTCTTTTTCTTTTTACTGTTCAGCTCACCGCTTGTATATTTTACATATTGCAGTCCATTTTCTGACACTTCTATGCTTTTAAGGTCCATATATTCCCATGTATTGTCTGAAAGTTCTTTTTTACGCAGTTTCATGGAAATGAAATCCTTAATTATACGGTAAATCACAGCAAACAAAGGACATCCCACAAGCATTCCGGCTATTCCCCAGAAACCACCAAAAAGCAGTATTGAAAAAAGTACCCAGAATGCAGACAGGCCTGTTGACTCCCCAAGTATCGCTGGTCCTATAATATTACCATCAAGTTGCTGTATTACTATAATCAATATAAGGAAATAAACTGCCTGTTTTGGGTCAACCAGCAATATTAATAATGTACTAGGCACTGCACCAATATATGGCCCGAACACTGGTATAACATTTGTCACGCCAACTATTACACTTACAAACATTGTATACGGGAGCTGAAGTATGTTCATAGCAACAAAACATATTAAACCTATTATTGCAGAATCAACAATTTTACCTGAGATAAAACCACTGAACATATTGTTAGAAACCCTTACATAATATATAACCATATCTGCATTGTTCTTTTTTAAAAGCCCATACACTATCTTTTTAGACTGTGCTGCAAACATCCTTTTGCTTCCCAAAAGATAGATTGCCACAATAAGACCAATAAAAAGGTTGTAAAGTACACTAAGGAATGCAGCCACCCCACTTGCAAACTGTTTAGCATATGTATTCAAATTAGGAAGCAGCTCTGTATGCAGCCAGGGAATTACTTCTGAAGTCATCTTTTCATCAAGGAATTTAGTAACCTGTAAAACTGCCTCCTGCATTTTATCTGCAATAAAACTGTTATTTTTTATCTTCTCCACAAGTTCCTTATAATAAGCATCTACTTGTTCTGGCAGGTTATTCACAAGTGCAACCATAGTTGTAATAATCTGTGGGATAATCATTATAAATAATATTACAATTATAAGAATTCCTGTAACCAGTGCAAGCGTAATTGTAATGCCATTAAGCAGACCCTTCTTCTTCTCTGGGAACTCTTTGCCTTTCCTTTCATATAATGCCATAATCCAGCGCTGGTACATCTTCATAAGCGGGTTAAGTATATAGGCTATTACAGCACCATAAATTACAGGCTTAAGTATACTTGCAACATAAAAAATATATCCAAATATATTATCCAGGTTAACCATAATCAGATAAAGCACCAGGGCAGTTACCACCACAAGAAACAGTCCAAGCCATCTTCCAAAGGCTTTCTTGAAAATCCCTGCCCCCTGCGTATTGTTCTCTTTCATGCCTGACATATATTCTCCTTTTCTACAGACATGGCGTTCTGCCTGTATTTATTTTTATCTATTACTACTATACTTTTTTTTTCTGTATTTTGCAACATAAAATTACTTTTTACACATGTATGTTGTTACTATTAAGCCTTATGGCTTAATAGTAACATAGCAATGCTTTAAATAAACAAGAAGTTTAGGAAGGGTTGAAAATGATACGATTATTAAAAACGGAGACATCAAAATATAAAAGATTTAACATTATATGGTTTAGTATTGTAACCTATGCCAGGCTTTCAGAAGGAGTTGTATTAAGAGGGAAAGCCCGGAAATACGGGCTTTCCCGTCATATAAGAACTTCTAAAAAGATAATCTAAATTCACTAATAATTTTATACTTCAAATAATAAATCACCATATGTTGGTACTGGCCAGAATTCCTGGTCTACTATCATTTCAAGTTCATCAACAGGTGCGCGCAGTTCTGACATTGCAGTAAATACAACATCTTTAAAGAATGTTGCTTTCTCCTTGCCTTCTTCTTTGTATGCCGCTTCTTCTGTCACTTTTTTAAGTTCTGCAAGTGCTTTCTGTGCCTTTGCAAGAAGAGAAGAACATTTTGCAAGCAGTTCTGTCTGTACAGATATATCAGCATCTGCACATGCTGCCTTAACACTGTTTACTGAATCTGCAAGGCTTGTAACATAACTTATTATAGCTGGTATATACTGTTTCCCTGCCATATCAATCATTGTTTTAGCCTCTATATTTATGGTTTTTGAATAAGATTCATAATTTATTTCAGCACGTGATTCAAGTTCAACCTTATTAAGGATATTCTGTCTTTCAAAAAGCTGTACAGTCTTCTCTGATGTAAGATATGGTATTGCTTCAACCATTGTCTTAATATTTGGAAGCCCTCTCTTTTCTGCTTCTGCAACCCATTCATCTGAATAACCATCACCATTAAATATAACTTTCTGGTGCTCAGTAACATTTCTTTTAATAATGTCTTTAACAGCTTTTTCAAAATCACCAGCTTTTTCCAGCTCATCTGCAAATTCACTTAAAGCATCAGCAACTATTGCATTTAATATAAAGTTAGGGCCCGCAATAGACATTGAAGAGCCTAAACTCCTAAATTCAAATTTATTACCTGTAAATGCAAATGGTGATGTACGGTTTCTGTCTGTTGCATCTTTTTTAATTACAGGAAGCACATGTACACCTGTATCCAGCTTTTCGCCCTGTATAGAAGAAGATACATCACCTTTTACAATCTGCTCAATAATATCCTCTAACTGCTCTCCAAGGAAAATTGATATAATTGCAGGAGGTGCTTCATTCGCCCCAAGCCTGTGGTCATTGCCAGGATTAGAAGCAGAAAGGCGCAGAAGTTCAGCATTTTCATCTACTGCTTTTATAACTGCTGTAAGGAAAAGCAGGAACAAGTTATTTTCATGAGGTTTTTTGCCTGGTTCAAGAAGGTTAATGCCTGTGTCTGTTATAATAGACCAGTTATTATGCTTGCCTGAGCCATTTACGCCTGCAAATGGTTTTTCATGCAGCAGACATTCCAGATTGTGCCTTTTGGCAACCTTTTTCATAACTTCCATAACAAGCTGGTTATGGTCTGTGGAAATATTTGCTGTAGCAAATATAGGAGCCATTTCATGCTGTGCTGGTGCAACTTCATTATGCTGTGTTTTAGAAAGGACACCCAGCTTCCACAATTCAATATTTAAATCTTTCATAAAAGAAGCTATACGTTCTTTTATTGAACCAAAATAATGATCGTCTAATTCCTGGCCTTTTGGTGCAGGTGCGCCAAAAAGTGTGCGGCCTGTAAATATCAAATCTTTACGCTGTAAGTATTTATCCCTGTCTACAAGAAAATATTCCTGCTCAGGACCTACAGAACATGAAACTTTTTTAACATCATCATAACCAAAAAGCCTTAACACACGTACAGCCTGTTTGCTTATTGCTTCCATTGAACGCAGCAGAGGTGTTTTTTTATCAAGTGCTTCACCTGTATAAGAGCAGAACGCTGTAGGAATACAAAGTGTAACCCCCGCAGCATCTTCACGCAGGAATGCTGGTGATGTACAGTCCCATGCTGTATAACCTCTTGCTTCAAATGTAGCACGCAGTCCGCCAGAAGGGAATGAAGAAGCATCAGGTTCACCTTTTATAAGTTCTTTTCCTGAAAATTCAAATACAGGGCGGCTGTCTGTTGCAGGGCTTAAAAATGAGTCATGCTTTTCAGCAGTAACACCTGTCATTGGCTGGAACCAGTGTGTATAGTGTGTTGCCCCATGCTCAAGAGCCCATTCCTTCATTGCATGTGCAACAACATTAGCTATATCAATATCAAGGTCTGCACCGCTTTCAAGTGTTTTCTTCCATGATTTATATACGTCCTTAGGAAGTTTCTCCCTCATCACATCATCATTAAAGACATCTTTCCCAAAAACCTGTTCTATAACATTTTCTCCCATGTTATGTACCATCCTTTCATAATCAATTAACACTGGTTTATAAATTATAAAATATAATAAGTTATATATGCATTAAAGAAAAAAAGCGTACTCAAAAAAAATTGAGAACGCCCTTGTCCTGTACATATTAACCAACTGCATAGAATATATCACAATTAAAAGTATTTGGCAACCCTTTTTTTATTTTTATATAAATTTATTAATAACCTGACAGTTATGCCTTTATTGCAACAGGTATTTCCTTTGTATCAAATGCCGGAATAATATCCTGTTCTTGAATAATTTAAAATTCCATAAATCCACCTAATAAATTTTACTTATATTATTTCTTTACTTAAAAATTTAAAGCCTTTTATGTATTTTTAAATGCTTTTAAATGCCTCATCTAAATCTTCAATAATATCATCTATATTTTCAGTACCTATGGAAAGCCTTATTGTATTTGGCTTAATTCCCTGTTCTTCTTTTTCCTTGCTGTTAAGCTCTGCATGTGTTGTTGACGCAGGATGTATTACAAGCGATTTGACATCTGCTACATTGGCAAGCAGTGAGAAAAGTTCAAGGTTATCAATAAAATCTTTGGCTTTCTGTTCATCACCTTTTATCTCAAATGTAAATATTGAACCCCCGCCATTTGGAAAATATTTTTTATAAAGCCTTTGCTGTTCTTTATCTTCTGATACGTAAGGATGGTGTATTGCTTCAACTAAAGGCTGGCTTTTAAGGTAGTCAATTACTTTAATTGCATTGGCAACGTGTCTTTCTACCCTTAATGATAATGTTTCAAGCCCTTGTAAAAAAATCCATGCATGGAATGGCGAAAGTGTTGCACCCATATCACGCAGCAGTATAGCCCTTATCCTTGTAACAAATGCAGCAGCGCCGGCAGCATCTGCGAAGCTTATTCCATGATAGCTCGGGTCTGGCTCTGTAAACTGCGGAAATTTGCCAGATGCTTTCCAGTCAAACCTGCCTGCATCTACAATAACACCACCTATTGTTGTGCCATGTCCGCCTATAAACTTAGTTGCTGAATGTATTACTATATCAGCTCCATATTCTATAGGGCGTATAAGGTATGGCGTGCCAAATGTGTTATCTATAACAAGTGGTATATTGTGGGCATGTGCAATTTCTGCGATTGCTTCAATATCTGTAACCTCTGAATTAGGATTACCAAGTGTTTCAATATAAAGTGCTTTGGTATTATCCTGTATCGCTGCTTTAAATGATTCTGGGTCTAATGGGTCAGCAAATGTTGTGCTTATATTATAACTGGCAAGTGTATGTGCCAGAAGATTATATGTACCGCCATAAATATTCTTTGCTGCTACAATATGCCCGCCAGCAAGTGCAAGGTTCTGTATTGTATATGTAACTGCTGCTGCTCCTGAAGCTGTTGCTAATGCAGCAATTCCGCCTTCTAATGCAGCAATCCTTTTCTCAAAAACATCCTGTGTAGGGTTAGTAAGCCTTCCATAAATATTGCCTGCATCTTTAAGCGCAAACCTGTCTTCTGCATGTGCAGAATCATGGAATACATAAGATGATGTCTGGTAAATCGGGACAGCCCTTGCATCTGTAACAGGGTCCGGGGTTTCCTGGCCTGCATGAAGCTGGATTGTTTCAAATTTAAAATTTCTGTCTTTATATTGTTTCTTTGCCATAGTATGTCCTCCTTTATCATTATTAATAACATATATATTAACCCTGATTACCTACCATGTCAATATGTAAATAGGATTAAAAACTATAGAAAAGCGTAATAGTTACTATTCACAGCTACGCTGTTCATAGTAACTAGCAGTGCTTTCAGCAC
>CAJTXH010000088.1 GCA_910580005.1 uncultured Lachnospiraceae bacterium
ACTGGTTATGTACACATTTTGCACAAAAAATGTGCAAAATGGCACTGTAAAACTCATATTTTTGACGAAAAACTTGTCAAAAATCCTCGGATTTTATTGAAGGCTGAACTGTTACGCGTTTATCATGATATGTTGATATCAAAACTTGACAGCAGGGTATAAGTGGGTTACAATTATTATACTAGAATTACAATTTATGGTAATAATAGTTTTTTACAGGATAGGCATAAGCCTGTCCTTTAATATTTTGCCGTTACATTGGGAATATTTATAAAGGGGAACAGATATGGCAGATGATAAAAGAGGCATACCACGCCATATAGCAATTATCCTGGATGGCAATGGAAGATGGGCTAAGAAAAGGCTGCTTCCACGTAATGCAGGACATGCGGCGGGAAGCAAGAATGTTGAAAAGATATGTGCTGCAGCATGGGATATGGGTATAGAATATGTAACTATGTATGCATTTTCCACTGAGAACTGGGCAAGGCCAAAAGATGAAGTAGATGCCCTTATGAAGCTGCTTGGAAGTTATCTTAAAGACTGTATTAATACAAGTAAAAAGAATAATATGCAGGTGCGTGTAATAGGTGATATTTCACGCCTTGACGGGCGCTTACAGGCAAGGATTAAGGAACTTGAGGAAGTTTCTGCCAGGAATACAGGGCTTCACTTCCAGGTTGCATTAAATTATGGAAGCCGGGATGAAATTAAACGTTGTATCAGGAAAATTGCACAGGAAGCCAAAGACGGAAGCCTGGACATAAACAGCATAGATGAAGATACTATTTCATCACACCTTGATACATATGGCATTCCTGACCCTGACCTTATGATAAGGACAAGTGGTGAACAGCGTCTGTCAAATTACCTTTTATGGCAGCTTGCATATTCAGAGTTCTATTTTACAGATGTATTGTGGCCTGATTTTGATAAAAAAGAGCTTCAAAAGGCTGTAGAATTTTACAGTATGAGGGACAGGCGTTTTGGAGGAATATAATCAACAAAAGTAAACAAATAAGTTTACAGAGAGGATTTATAAAATGTTCAGGACAAGGCTTGCCAGCGGAATTGTTCTTATGGCAGTTACAATTACACTTATGGTTTATGGGGGATATCCATTATTCTGGGTTATAACAGCCATTTCTTTAATTGGGCTGTATGAACTTTATAAGGCAGTGGGAATGGAGAGGACTGTCCCTGCAATGGCTGGGTATATTTCAAGTATTATTACAGATATACTGCTTTTAAAGAATGAATATGAATACATGGTAATGTGGCTTATATTTACACTTATGGTATTTATGGCATGTTATGTTATTTCATATCCAAAATTTAATTCAGAACAGGTAACAATGTTATTTTTTGGGATTATATATGTAACAGTAATGTTATCATTTGTATTCAAAGTGCGTTTTGTGCATGACGGGCATCTGTTTGTATGGTTTATATATATAGGGGCATGGGGGTCAGACACTTGTGCATACTGTGTAGGAAAACTTATTGGAAAGCACAAAATGCCTTCAAAATTAAGCCCTAATAAAACTATAGAGGGTTGTCTTGGTGGTGTTGCAGGAGCGGCACTTATAGGCTTTATATTTGCAATGGTATTTTATGATAACAAGGATATATGGTGGCAGCTTCCTTTAATTGGCGCAGTTTCTTCTGTTATATCACAGATTGGTGACCTTGCGGCATCAGCAATTAAAAGAAACCATGATATAAAGGATTATGGAAACCTGATACCAGGACATGGGGGAATTTTAGACAGATTTGACAGTATTATATTTACTGCACCAGTAGTATATTATCTGGTCCAGTTTATTGTTTTATAATAAATAATATACAAAATAATGGAGAAAAAATGAAAGAAATAGTTATACTTGGTTCTACAGGCTCTATTGGTACGCAGACGCTTGAAGTAGTTAAAAATAACAGCGGACTACGTATAAAAGCGCTTGCTGCGGGAAGCAATATAGACCTTCTCGAAGAACAGACAAGACAGTTTATGCCAGAAATGGTCTGTGTATATGACAGCAGCAAGGCACTCAGATTAAAAAAACGCCTTGAAGCAAAAGGAGGGGATTATAGCCATATAGATATTGTGACAGGAATGGAAGGATTAACAGAATGTGCGTCAATACAGGGCGCAGATACAGTTGTTGCCGCTGTTACTGGCATGATTGGCATAAAACCTGTAATAGAAGCAATTAAATCTGGAAAAGACATAGCATTTGCCAATAAGGAAACTCTTGTTACAGCAGGGCATATTATTATGCCTATGGTTAATAAATATAAAGTAAAGCTTCTTCCAGTTGACAGTGAACATTCGGCAATATTCCAGTGCATCAGGGGACAGCATGGCAATAAACCATCAAAAATTATACTTACTGCATCAGGCGGCCCTTTCCGTGGAATGAAAAAAGAAGAACTGCGGAATATAACACCTGCTGATGCACTTAAACACCCTAACTGGTCAATGGGCAAAAAGATTACTATTGATTCTGCAACAATGGTTAATAAAGGCCTTGAAGTAATTGAAGCCAAATGGCTTTTTGACATGGAACTGGAGAATATTGAAGTAGTAATACAGCCACAGAGCATAATACATTCAATGGTAGAATTTAAGGATGGTGCAGTAATTGCACAGCTTGGGACTCCTGATATGAAACTTCCTATACAGTATGCACTCTGCTATCCTGAAAGAAAGAACCTTCCAGGGGAACGCCTTGATTTTTATAAAATACCACAGATTACATTTGAAAAACCTGACCTGGACACATTTGAAGGGCTTAAGCTGGCCTATAAAGCTGGAGAAGCTGGGGGCAGTATGCTGGCTGTATTCAATGCTGCTAATGAAAAGGCTGTTGCAATGTTCCTTGCTGGCAAAACAGGTTTTCTTAATATAGCAGAAATTATTAAGGAATGTATGGCTGCACATAAAAATATTGATAATCCATCATTAAGTGATATACTAGAAGTAGAACAGGATGTTTACAGGTATATTGAAAGCAGATATTTGTAAAATATGGAGGTTTTATAATGAATATTATTGTAGCGTTACTTATATTTACAGTGATTGTAGTAATACATGAGCTTGGACATTTTTTACTTGCCAAAAAAAATGGTGTAGGCGTTCCAGAGTTTTCTGTGGGCATGGGTCCAAGGTTAATAACATATGCTAAAACAAAAGAAGGCCATGTAATAAAGCTTTTGTGTTCACAAAAGGAGTTTGAAAGCAGGGAAAGCTGGCAGGACGTAACAAAATATTCCTGGAAACTTTTTCCTGTTGGTGGTTCATGTGCCATGATTGGTGAAGACGAAGACAATGATGCTGAAAACTCATTTAACAGCAAAGGTGTATGGGCAAGGTTTTCAATTGTATTTGCAGGGCCGTTTTTTAATTTTATACTTGCATTTGTATTTGCAATTATAATACTTTCGTATTCTGGAATTGACTACCCTGTAATAAGGCAGATATATAAAAACCAGCCAGCAGCCAGAAGCGGGCTTGAAACAGGTGATATAGTTAAAAGCATTAATGGCAAAAAAATTACCATAGGGCGTGAAATACTTACTTATACACAACTGCATCCACTTACAGGTGATGAAGTTGAAGTTGTAGTTGAGCGTAATGGTGAAACTAAGACATTTAATATTGACCCTTATTATAAAGCAGGCCTTTTTGGTTTTTCATATCCTTCTAACAGGGAGGAAGATACTAAGATAACCCAGGTAACAGAGGGAGGTTCATTTGAAAAAGCCGGCATTAAGGCAGGTGACATTATAAAATCTGTAAATGGTATTAATGTAGCCAATGCAGGTGAGTTAAGTGATACCATGAACTCCGTTAATAAAAATGGCGGGGAAACCAGATTCTTAATAGAACATGACGGGGAAGAACAGGAATTTCTGGTAAAACCTGTGGAATATGAAACATATACCCTTGGTTTTAATGCTGCATTTGATGAAAAAGGCGGCAGCGCGCTTGATGTAATTAAATATAGTTTTGTTGAAGTAAAATACTGGATAGTTACAACTGTTGCAAGCCTTGGCCAGCTTATTACAGGCAAACTGTCAATGAATGATGTGTCAGGGCCTGTGGGTATCGTAAATGTTGTTGGAAATGCAATTGACCAGAGTAAAAGCCTTGGAATAATGGCTGTAATAATACAGATGCTTTATATGTCAGTGCTGCTTAGTGCAAACCTTGGTGTAATGAACCTTCTTCCGCTTCCAGCCCTTGATGGCGGCAGGCTTGTATTTATAATTATAGAGGCTGTACGTGGAAAGCCTGTTGACAGGGAGAAGGAAGGATTTGTACACTTTGCAGGGCTTGTGGTTTTAATGCTTTTTATGGTATTTGTGATGTATAATGATATAATTAAGATTATTAAATAATTATAGTAAATGTATTTATCAATTTTATTATTTCCAGAATTGCAGCTAGATTGAAAAATTACGGTTTCAATGGGAGGTTTTTATGTACAGGGATAATACAAGGGTAATTAATATAGGCGGCATAAAAATAGGCGGTGGCAATCCTGTAGCAATCCAATCTATGACAAACACAAAAACATCTGATGCTAGTGCCACAATAGAGCAGATATACAGCCTGGAAAAGGCAGGATGTGATATTGTAAGATGCGCTGTACCAGACATGGAAGCTGCAAAAGCGTTAAAAGAGATTAAAAAAGCTATACACATACCACTTGTGGCTGATATACATTTTGATTATAAACTTGCCATTGCTGCAATAGAAAATGGTGCAGATAAAATAAGGATTAATCCAGGCAATATAGGCAGCAAAGACAAAGTGCGGGCGGTTGCCAGTGCAGCAAAGGAATGGAATATCCCAATACGTGTTGGCGTAAATAGTGGTTCACTTGAAAAAGAAATTATAAAAGAATATGGCGGAGTTACTGCGGAAGGGCTTGTTAAAAGTGCGCTTTTGCAGGTAAAAGCAGTTGAGGATATGGGATATGACAACCTTGTAATCAGTATAAAATCCTCAGATGTGCTTATGTGCATAAAAGCACATGAAATTATTGCAAAAAAGACAGATTATCCTCTTCATGTAGGAATTACGGAATCAGGCACAATATTAAGCGGCAATATAAAGTCTGCTATAGGACTTGGAAATATTCTTTACCAGGGCATAGGTGACACTATACGTGTTTCATTGACAGAAAACCCTGTACAGGAGGTTGTTTCTGCTAAATTAATTTTAAGGACACTCGGTTTAAGAAAGGGAGGTGTTACAGTTGTATCATGCCCTACATGTGGGCGTACACAGATAAACCTTATAAAACTTGCTTGTGAAGTTGAAAGCATGGTACAAGACATAATTACGGATAAAGAACTTAAAGTAGCTGTAATGGGATGTGCTGTAAATGGGCCAGGAGAGGCAAAAGAAGCTGATTTAGGCATTGCTGGCGGAAAAGGTGAAGGGCTTCTTATCCGGAAAGGTGAAATTATTAAAAAAGTACCTGAAGATAAACTTCTGTATGTGCTTAAAGAAGAGATTTTTTCAGAGCTGGCAAAATAGAAATGTGCAAGTTTATATAAAAAGTTATAGAGGAGTGGTTAAAAGATATGTCAGAAAAAAATCCAATTGAAAAAATAGCAAGAGTAATTTCAGATAATGATGCCGATGTGATGAAAGATATTAATATCTGTATCAATGATACAGATACATACTTTAAAAATAATATTGTAGATTATGATGAACGTGGAATTACACAAGAAATTATAGAGGAGGATGGGATAGAAGAAGAAGAGATAAGATGGCTTGGAATGATTGATATTCTTGAGAAATACGGTTATGTATGTGAGGTGGATACCAGTGAGTTCCTGGAAGATTTTATAGACGCTGTGCAGGACTTTAACGGTACAAAAAGCAACAACCTGCCAATAAATGCAGACTGGTTTGATGAAGATGCAGACACATTTGAGTGGTGTGAAGTGTTAGACGGAAACTGGTCATCAGAAGGCTTCTGCATTGCAGATATTGAATTTAGTGGTGATGACTTTGTTTTATTTCCATGTCCTTTAGAACAGCTTGAAGAATTAAACAGATATGCAGAAGAAGCAGGGTATTCTATAAAACATGCAAAAGATGCATAAAGGATAATTTTATAATGACTTCAAAATATAATATGACACAGGAAGAAAATATATTTCTTGCAAAAAGGAATATTGTGGATTATATATGGAAAAGCGCCAATCTTGAGGGCATAGGGGTAACATATCCAGATACACAGGCAATTTATAATGGCATGGCTGTATCTGGGTATACAATAGAAGATATAAATGCTATTAATGATTTAAAACATGCCTGGCAGTTTTTATTAGAACATATTAATGATTTACTTGATTTGGAATTTATAGAAAAAGTCCATATGTTATTAGGCAAATTTACAATTATAAATGCTGGAATAATAAGAATGGAGGAAGTGAGGATTGGTGGTACAGAATATATTCCTGAAATGCCAGATAAGAAAAAAATATGCAATAAAATATATGAAACAGCTTACTGTAAAGACCAGCCATGTAGTATTGCATTAGATATTATGCTTTATCTTATGAGGGCACAGTTATTTTATGATGGCAACAAACGGCTTGCAATGCTTATTGGCAATAAGATAATGATTCAATATGGACAAGGTATTATATCAGTTAGCCAGAAGTATACGAATGAATTTTATAGATTGTTAATTGAATTTTATGAGACAAATAAAACAGATAAGATTAAACAATTTTTATATAATAATTGTATAGATGGTATGAAATTTAACAGATAAGTATAAAGGCTTTTAAAACGGAGGAAAATAATGCAGACAATTATTGTTTTGTTAGACCCAGCCAGACTTGTAAATCCTGATTTAGACTTGCGTTACAAAATACCAGACTGTATAGAAGAAGTTACAGGTGGAAGAATACAGGATAATGGATATGATTATATTGACAGCAACGATAGAAGCAGTTTGCTTGGCTTATGGCTTGAAACAGAAAATGCTGCTGAAAATTATAAAGATATTGTACAATTATTCCAGAAAAAGAAATTCCTTAATAATGATTTGTCAAAAAGCGCAGAAATATATATTTCAGAGAATGAAACAGATGATTTTGAGAACTGTACTAAAGTGTTTCCAGCATAAAAACAGTATTTGGAGAAAATATGAATAAAGATTTACTTATGTAAAAAATTACTGGATGGCAAAGGCTTAAGGGGGATTATATCCGATGAAAAAACCTTTACTTGAAACATTTGATAACTTAAACCTGACAGACAGGCAGGCAAGACTTTTTAAAGATGTTGTAGTTTCAAGGGTTGTTGTAACAAGAAAAACTAAAAATGTAGAAATTTATATAGAAAGCAGCCATATTATTGCATACCGTGAAATAGGGCTGCTTGAATATGCTTTGGCTGGTGTGCTGGGCAGGGCAGGTTATAAAGTGAAGGTTTATGACAGGTTCAATTTGTCATCACAATATACACCTGGAAATTTCTGGGAGGAATACCATGACAGTATACTTCTTATTTTAAAAGAAGAAAATATTCTTGAGTTTAATATGGTATATAGTGGAAATGTGGATGTTACAGGAAATATAATAAATATTTCATGTGAAGATGACAGCATGTACAGGGCAAGGGAGGAGGAACTGGCAGAAATTATCAGCAGGATATTCAGTACTAAAGCATCTTTTGAAATATCTGTAAATGTAAACTATACTGAACCAGTTTCTATAAATGAACTTCCAGCTACAGGTACATATGGCATGGCAGAACCCGTTATATATAAAGCTAAATCTGCTGGCAGTAATGTACAACAGGATAATGTTAATCCAGAAGATAATTATTATGCCAAAGTGGCAGGCACGAATAATAACAGTAAAGGTTATAACAAGAAATACAACGGCCAGCAGAAAGGCAGATACAAAGGACAGGGCTCTTACAAAGGAGCTGATGAAGAATGTTTTTATGGAAGAAATTGTGATGGTGACATTATTAAAATTGCTGATATACAAGGTGAAGTCGGGGAAGTTGTAATTGAGGGTAAGGTTGTTTCTACAGAAGAGCGTGAGATTAAAAATGAAAAAATAATTTATATGTTTAATGTAACTGATTTTACAGATACGATACAGGCTAAAATATTTATCCCAAAAGAAGAAGCTGGTACAGTGCGTGATAATATAAAGGCAGGCAAGTTTATTAAACTTAAAGGTGTGCCTCTTTATGATACATTTAGCCGGGAGATTACTATTTCTTCTATACGTGGCATTAAACCAGGCATAGATAAACGTGTAAAACGTATGGATAATTACCAGGGAATGAAGCGTGTTGAACTTCATGCACATACACAAATGAGTGAGATGGATTCTGTAATGTCAATAGGTGATTATGTAAATACTGCTAAAAGGTGGGGGCACAGGGCAATGGCTATTACAGACCATGGTGTAGTACAGTCTTTCCCGGATGCAGACCATGCATTAAAACCTGGTGATGACCTTAAAATTATCTATGGTGTTGAAGCTTACCTTGTAGATGACCTTATAGACACAGTAATTAATAGTAAAGGGCAGGATTTTACTGGTGAATTTGTTGTATTTGACCTTGAAACAACAGGTATTGGTGCAGCCAGTAATGAAATAATAGAGATAGGTGCAGTTAAGGTTATAAATAATGTAATTACAGATAAATTCAGTACATTTGTAAATCCTGGAAGACCTGTTCCTTATAATATACAGGAGCTTACAGGCATTAATGACCAGATGGTTTCAGATGCACCATCTATAGACAAGGTACTGCCAGGTTTCCTTGAATTTTGTGGAAATGCGGTTCTTGTAGCACATAACGCTTCATTTGATACAGGATTTATTTTCCAGAAAGCAAAAGACAGGGGAATACACACAGATTTTACCGTAATAGACACTGTTGCCATGTCAAGGGCACTTTTGCCAGAACTTAAGAAATATAAGCTTGATACTGTTGCAAAGACACTTGGAGTTTCACTTGAAAACCACCACCGTGCTGTTGATGATGCAGGTGCTACAGCGGAAATATTTGTAAAACTTGTAAAAAGGCTTGAAGACAAGGGAATAACTACATTAGAGGGGCTTAATGAATTTGGCAGGCCTGGTGATGAAACAATACGGAAACTGCCATCATACCATGCAGTAATACTTGCTAAGAATGAAACAGGACGTGTAAACCTGTACAGGCTTGTTTCGGAGTCACACCTCAGATACTTTAACAGAAGGCCAAAACTTCCTAAAAGCCTGTATATGCAGTATAGTGAAGGGCTCATGATTGGTTCTGCATGTGAGGCAGGGGAGCTTTACAGGGCTATACTTGAAGAAAAACCAGAAGAAGAGATAGACAGGCTTGTTAAATTTTATGATTACTTAGAAATACAGCCACTTGGCAATAATGCGTTTATGCTACGTGATAATAACAGGTTTCCACATATCCAGGATGAAAATGACCTTATGGAAATTAACCGTAAGATTGTTTCACTTGGAGAAGAATATAATAAACTTGTAGTTGCTACATGCGATGTGCACTTCCTAAATGCAGAAGATGAAGTGTACAGGCGTATTATAATGTCTGGCAAAGGCTTTGCTGATGCTGACCAGCAAGCACCACTTTACTACAGGACTACAGAAGAGATGCTTTCAGAATTCCAGTATCTCGGCGCTAAGAAAGCAGAGGAAATTGTTATAACTAATACAAACCTTATTGCAGATATGATTGATTATATAAGCCCATGCAGCCCGAGAAAATGCCCGCCCGAAATTGAAAATTCAGATAATGATTTAAGGGAAATCTGTTATAACAAGGCGCATTCAATATATGGTGAAGACCTTCCGCCTGTAGTTGTAGAAAGGCTTGAAAGGGAACTTAACTCAATTATCAGCAATGGTTATGCTGTTATGTATATTATTGCACAGAAACTTGTGTGGAAATCAAATGAAGACGGTTATCTTGTAGGTTCAAGGGGTTCTGTAGGTTCGTCATTTGTTGCAACAATGGCAGGAATTACAGAGGTAAACCCTCTTTCAGCACATTATTATTGCCCGGAATGCCATTATTATGACTTTGACTCAGAAGATGTAAAAGCATTTGCTGGAAGTTCAGCATGCGACATGCCAGACAAAAAATGCCCAAAATGCGGGCATATGCTTGAAAAAGACGGGCACGACATACCATTTGAAACATTCCTTGGTTTTAAAGGTGACAAAGAGCCTGATATAGACCTTAACTTTTCAAGTGAATACCAGAGCAATGCACATGATTATACTGAAGTAATATTTGGTGCAGGGCATACATTCAGGGCTGGCACAGTTGGAACACTTGCTGATAAAACGGCATATGGCTATGTTAAAAAGTATTATGAAGAACATGAGGAGACAAAACGTAAAGCAGAGATAGAGCGTATTTCAGAAGGGTGCACAGGTGTGCGCAGAAGCACGGGACAGCACCCGGGTGGCATAGTGGTACTGCCGATGGGTGAAGAAATATATACATTTACACCAGTACAGCATCCTGCTAATGATATGTCAACTAAGATAATAACAACACATTTTGATTACCATAAAATAGATGCTAACCTGCTTAAGCTTGATATACTTGGACACCAGGACCCTACAATGATACGTATGCTTGAAGACCTTACAGATGTTGACGCTTCCAAAATAAGAATGGATGATGAAAAGGTGCTGTCACTTTTTGAAAATACAACAGCACTTGGCATAAAACCAGAAGATATTGGCGGATGTACACTTGGCTGTCTTGGACTGCCTGAATTTGGCACGCAGTTTGTACATGGCATGCTTATGGAAGCAAAACCAAAGAATTTTTCAGACCTTGTACGTATTTCCGGGCTGTCACATGGTACAAATGTATGGCTTGACAATGCACAGTATTTTATTGCAAATGGTGACTGTACACTGTCAACTGCAATATGCACACGTGATGATATTATGACATACCTTATACGGATGGGTGTTGAAAATGAACGTTCATTTAAAATAATGGAAAGTGTGCGTAAAGGCAAGGGCCTTACGCCTGATATGGAAGAGGACATGCTGGCGTGCAACGTGCCAGAATGGTATATTGAATCATGCAAGCGTATTAAATATATGTTCCCGAAAGCACATGCCGCTGCATATGTTATGATGGCTATACGTGTAGCGTATTTTAAAGTGTATTACCCACTGGCATATTATGCTGCATTCTTCAGCATACGTGCAACATCATTTAACTATGAACTTATGTGCCTTGGCAGGGAAAGGCTTGAGTATTATATGGAAGATTACCGCAAACGCAAAAATGAATTATCAGATAAGGAAAAAGATACATATGAAGATATGCGTATAGTACAGGAAATGTATGCAAGAGGTTTTGGGTTTGTAAAACTTGATATATACAGGGCAAAAGCAAACCGTTTCCAAATTACAGATGGCAAACTTATGCCTTCATTTTCCACGATAGACGGGCTTGGGGACAAAGCAGCAGAAATGATAGAGGATGAGGCAGGCAAGGGTAAATTCCTTTCACGTGAGGACTTTAAAAACCGCTGCAAAGTAAGTGAAAAAGTAGTAGAAACAATGGCGGATATGGGGCTGATGGGAGATATGCCACACAGTAACCAGATGTCAATAATGGACTTTTTAGTCCCGGGAACATAAGATAATTTCCAGTTATCCTTTGTTTGTGTAAGAACGGACGGTTTCTGTGCCAGAGCCAGAATATTCCGTACAGGGGCACGGAAACACTGCGTACATTTGCCAACTTTGATTACAATTTATTCATGCGTTTGTCCTGTATCAATCCTTGTAAGAATTGACAACAGGGTATATAATATTTATATTATTATTTTACAAGGAGGCTGTTATGAAACCAACACCAGTTAAAGGAACAAGGGATTATCTTCCAAATGAAGTGCAGATACGTGATTATCTCCAGTCTGTTATATTAAAAACATACCAGGAGGCGGGGTTTGAGCGTATTACAACACCAGTTATCGAGGATGCTGTAAACCTTGATAAGAGTGATGGGGGCGAAAACCTTAACCTTATTTTCAGGATTTTAAAGAGAGGAAAGAAACTTTCTGATGTGATTTCAGGTGGAGATATAACTGAAAAGGAACTTTCAGACCTGGGGCTGCGGTATGACCTTACACTGCCTCTTTCACGTTATTATGCTAATAACAGGAACAGTCTTATGTCACCATTTAAGGTAATACAGATGGACAG
>CAJTXH010000089.1 GCA_910580005.1 uncultured Lachnospiraceae bacterium
GCGTGCCCCTGTACGGAATATTCTGGCTCTGGCACAGAAACCGTCCGTTTTTACAAAAACGCAGGATAACTGGAAATCATGGGTTATTGACAAAGCAATTAGTAATTGTTATAATCTAAAACATATTTGTAATAATTTTGTAATGATTTAGACACTTTGCTAACATACAGTCTTGCCGTATTCTGGCTGTATATTTATCGGAGGATAAAATGAGAAAAAATATTGTAAGATTTCTTGCCGCAAGTGCGGCGTCCATATTATGTGCAGCTATACCTGTTACAGGAAAAGGGGCAGTTTTAACTGATGAAAAACCTCTTGCAGGCTTTACGCTTTCACTTGAAAAATACTGTGATACACTTATTGCAGATATCAAAAAAGAAGAGCATATGGAAAGGAAAACAGAAGAAGCTGGCAGTACAGTAAAAACTGGCAGGAAAAAAACTACTATAAAGGCAAATTCATCACCGAATAATACAGAAACAGAAGAAGAATTTAAGCTTAACCTGGTTTATGACAGGCTAGGAGTTGCTAATGTACATAATTACCTTAATGTACGCAAAGCACCAGATGAGGGTTCAAAGATTGTTGGCAAGATGACAAGAAATTCTGGCTGTAATGTTTATAAGATAAAAAATGGCTGGGCAAAGATTGTGTCTGGCAAGGTAAAGGGCTGGGTTAAGGCAGAATACCTTATTACTGATGGGAAGGCAGAAGCAAGGGCAAGGCAAGTAGCCACATTAAGGGCAACAGTGTCTACAGAAACATTAAATGTACGTACACTTCCATCCATTGAATCAAGCATCTATGACCAGCTTTCAGCCGATGAAGAATACAGGGTAGCTGAAGATAATATAACAGAAAGCTGGCTTAAAAGGTATATTGCAAAATACTGTTCTAAAAAAGATTTGCGTGGCATTGATTTAGAAAGAATGTATAAAGATGCCAGAAACTGGGTAATGCTTAAGATTGATGAAGAGAGGATGTTTGTAAGCAAAGACTTTATAAACTTTTCATATAACCTTAACAGGGCAGTTACAATAAAACAGCCATCAGAAAGCGGTTCTTCTGGTACATCAGGAAGCGGCAGTTCTTCAACAGCTTCCTCTATTGTTGATTATGCAATGCAGTTTCTTGGCAACAGATATGTATGGGGCGGAACAAGCCTTACAAATGGGGCAGACTGTTCAGGTTTTGTAATGCGTATATATGAGCATTTTGGGTATTACCTTCCACGTACGTCCAGGGAGCAGGCAGCAGCAACAAGGAGTGTAAGCAGTTCTGAAGTACAAGTTGGTGACTTGTTCTTCTATGGGAGCGGCTCTACAGTAAACCATGTTGCATTATATATAGGCGGCGGACAGATTATACATGCAAGCAATTCAAGGGACGGAATTAAGATTTCAAGTGCATATTACCGCCAGCCATTAAAAATTGGAAGGGTAATGTAAGTATATATATTGTTTATAATAAAAACCCATGATGAATATATCATCATGGGTTTTCGGTTTTATTAAGAAAATTATAAAAATTTTACTTCATCTGTGCTGCAACTTCAGCAGCAAAGTCTTCTTCTTTTTTCTCAAGGCCTTCGCCAGTTTCAAAACGTACGAATCTCTTTATATTAATCTGGCAGCCCTCAGCTTTAGCTGTATTCTGCACATATGTCTTTACATTTTCCTTATTTTCAGCCTTAACGTATTCCTGCTCTAAAAGGCATACTTCTTTTAATTCTTTATTCAGGCGTCCAATAATCATTTTCTCAATGATTTCATCAGGCTTGCTTGCATTTTTAGGGTCATTCTTTGCCTGGCTTAAAAGTATTTCTTTTTCATGCTCTTTATATTCCACATCTACATCATCTGATGAAAGATATTTAGGATTTAAAGCAGCAACTTGCATTGCAACATTCCTTAAACACTCTTTAACACCATCGCTTGAAGAGTCTGTACCAGCCTCTACTAATACGCCAATTTTTCCGCCAGCATGGATATAAGAAACGATTAAGCCATCTGTTGTTACTTTTTCAAAACGGCGGATATTCATATTTTCACCAATAACTGCTACCATGGCTTTTAATTTCCCATCTACAGTCATGCTTGTGTCAGCTGCCCAAGGCTCTGCAAGGAATGCTTCTATATCTGTTGAATTGGAAGCTTTAGCCTGCGCCGCAACTTCAGCAACATATGCCTGGAATTTTTCATTTTTGGCAACAAAGTCTGTTTCACTGTTTACTTCTACAATAGAAGCTGTCTTGCCATCTGCATCAACATCAACTGCTACAATACCTTCTGCAGCAATACGTCCAGCCTTTTTAATAGCTTTTGCAAGACCGTTTTCACGTAACCATTCAACAGCCTTGTCCATATCGCCGTCTGTATTTGAAAGCGCTTTTTTGCAATCCATCATGCCAGCGCCAGAAAGTTCCCTTAATTCTTTAACCTGTGAAGCCGTAATTGCCATTTTAATTTTCCTCCAATATTAATTTAATCTTTCCTTTATTAACCAACAGCTTCCTCATCATCTCCGCCATCAGCCATAGAAATACCCTGGTTAGCCTCAATAACAGCATCAGCCATTTTAGAAACAATAAGTTTAACTGCCCTTATAGCATCATCATTGCCAGGGATTACATAGTCAAGTTCTTCAGGGTCACAGTTTGTATCTGCAATTCCTATAAGAGGAATACCTAATGTATGTGCTTCTTGTATACAAATCCTTTCTTTCTTAGGGTCAACAACAAAGATAGCATCAGGAAGTTTCTTCATTTCCTTAATTCCGCCAAGATTTTTCTCAAGCTTATCCCATTCTTTTTTAAGACCTATAACTTCTTTTTTAGGAAGTACATCAAATGTACCATCTTCTGACATTGTTTCAATAGCCTTTAACCTTTTGATACGTGTCAGTATTGTCTTAAAGTTAGTAAGCATACCGCCAAGCCATCTTTCATTAACATAGAACATGCCACAACGCTCTGCTTCTGCTTTTATAGAATCCTGTGCCTGTTTCTTTGTGCCGACAAAAAGAATTGTACCGCCATTCATTACGATATCTTTAACAGCATTGTAAGCTTCATCAACTTTGCCTACTGACTTCTGTAAGTCAATAATATAAATGCCATTACGTTCTGTGTAGATGTACTCTGCCATCTTAGGGTTCCATCTTCTTGTCTGGTGGCCAAAATGGACACCTGCTTCGAGTAACTGTTTCATTGAAATAACGCTCATAATAATACCTCCATTATGGTTTCATTGCTTCCGTATGCTTCCAAACGTAAGACCAGGAAATGATATTAAAACCATATCCAAAGCACCATGTACGAAATCCGCATACGTGATTAATTAATTGTTTTAAAACATACTGGTTAAGTTTAGCACAATAACAGTATGTTTGCTTAGAAATTATTTAATTACATCCCTTAAACCTAATTTTGCGATAAGTGTACGGTATGCTTCAAGGTCTTTCTTCTTTAAATAAGCAAGGAAGTTACGTCTCTGGCCAACCATTTTTAAAAGCCCACGCCTTGAATGATGGTCTTTTTTATTAACCTTTAAATGCTCATTAAGTTCAACAATACGCTCAGTAAGAAGCGCAATCTGTACTTCTGGAGAACCTGTGTCCTCTGGTGTACGTCCATAAGTCTTGATAATTTCTGCTTTCTTTTCTTTACTAATCATAATTTCCTCCTGTATTTATGCCATATGCAATGGCATTTCTATTAATGTTTCCTGCTGCTAAGGACTGGGCGGAGTGTCCAAATCCTGGGCAGTGGTTTTTATAACTTTTGTATAATAACATAATATCCAGGGTATTGCAAGAAATTATTTCATGCCTGTTATGTACACATTTTGCAAAAAAACGTGCAAAATGGCACTGCAAAACTCATATTTCTGACGAAAAATTTGTCAAAAATTCTCGAATTTTACTGAAGGCTGAACTGTTACTGGAAATTTATGAAACGGACGTGCTTAATTAAAACCATTTTCTTGAAAATTTACACCAGAAATGTTATACTTTGCTAAGTTATAGGATTTTTATACTATACAGCGGACTAACAGAGTAAAAGGTATTTAAGGTATTTCTGGAGGCATAGGGGGATTATTATGGATATTTTAAAAGATTATTATCTTATGGCAGGCATAGATGAAGATGTATATAATTTTTGCAATAATATACAGGCGGGTTTAAAGGAACGGTTTGAGGAGGCAGACAAGGTTGCGGAGTATAACCAGATGAAAGTGCTCCTTGCTTTGCGCAGGCACAGAACAAGCACTGCCTGTTTTGAGTCTTCAACGGGTTACGGGTATGATGATATAGGAAGGGAAACTTTAGAGGCTGTATATGCAGAAATATTTGGTGCAGAGGCTGCCCTTGTGCGTCCGCAGCTTACTTGCGGCACACATGCAATTACAGTTGCGCTTTCTGCTATTTTAAGACCAGGGGATGAGCTTTTGTCGCCTGTTGGCAGACCATATGATACCCTGGAAGGCGTTATAGGTATTAAAAAGGACAGCCCTCCATGTTCGCTTAAAGAGTTTGGCATAACATACAGGCAGGCAGACCTGCTTCCAGACGGCACATTTGACTATGATGCTATAAAAGCAGCAATCAATAAAAAAACAAAGCTTGTGACAATACAAAAATCAAAAGGATATGAAACAAGGCCTACATTTTCTGTAGCACAGATTAAGGAACTTGTGTCATTTATTAAATCTGTAAAGCCAGATGTAATATGTATGGTTGATAATTGCTATGGTGAATTTGTGGAGAGGACAGAGCCAATAGAAGCAGGCGCAGACCTTTGTGCAGGTTCTCTTATTAAAAACCCAGGTGGCGGGCTTGCGCCTATAGGAGGGTATATTGCAGGGAAGAAAGAACTTGTGGATATGTGTGCATACAGGCTTACGGCGCCTGGGCTTGGCAAGGAAGTCGGCGCAACACTTGGGCTTAACAGGCCGTTTTTCCAGGGGCTTTTCCTTGCACCTGTTGTTACAGCAGGTGCACTTAAAGGTGCAGTGTTTGCAGCAAATATATATGAAAAACTTGGATTTAGTGTTGTTCCTTCTGCAAATGCACCAAGATATGATATAATACAGGCTGTAAAGCTTGGCTCAAGGGAAGCATTGGTTTCATTCTGCAAGGGAATACAGGCAGCGTCGCCTGTGGACAGCCATGTTGCACCAGAACCATATGCAATGCCAGGATACGGAAGTGATGTTATAATGGCGGCAGGTGCATTTATACAAGGTTCATCAATAGAGCTTAGTGCTGATGGTCCTGTTAAACCTCCATATGCAGTATATTTCCAGGGAGGGCTTACCTGGTATCATGCAAAGTACGGCATTATGATGTCGTTACAGTACTTAAAAAATGCAGGGCTTGTGGATATTGGCACAGCATTAGAATAAGAGAAGTTTTAGTTTTTTTTTAGAAAAAATTGCGAAAAATACACATGTTTTTATATAAAGGATTATATACAAAAAAAAAATTTTATGATAACATAAAATATAAGTGCATACCGGGGAGCTTTCTTAAAACAGGAGGCAGTATGGACAAAATAAACATTACAATGAAAGAATTGCCACTTTCAGAAAGACCATATGAGAAGTGTATGCAATATGGTGCAGAATCACTTTCAGATGCAGAACTTCTTGCAGTTATAATACGTACAGGTGGAAGAGGCGAGAGGGCTACAGAACTTGCAATGCGGGTTATTAACAGTGCCCCTGGCAAAAGGATAGGCGGACTGTTCCAGATGCCATTAAGCCAGTTGTCGGAAATACATGGCATAGGCAGGGTTAAAGCAGTACAGCTTAAATGCCTTACAGAGATAACAAAACGCATGATGGTACAAGGGATTTCCACAGACCGGCTTTTATGCACAGAACCTGGGAAAGTAGCAGCATATTTTATGCCTAAAATGAAATTCCTGGAATATGAGCAGGTCAGGCTGCTTGTGCTAAATGGCAGGAATGCACTTGAACATGAAATTATAATATCAAGTGGTTCATTTAATTCTGCAGTGGCATCACCACGTGAGATATTTTACAATGCGCTGAAATATAAAGCTGTATCAGTAATAGTTTTACATAACCATCCGTCAGGTGACCCTTCGCCAAGCCAGGAAGACATCCTTCTTACAAAAAGGCTGTCAGATACAGGCAGGATGGTTGGTATTCCTTTGCTTGACCATATAATTATCGGGGATAACCGTTATATAAGCATGAAAGAGTGCGGTTATGGGCTTTAGTGCCAGCCCCGGCTGGAAGGAGAATTTTAATGTCACAAAAGACTTATGGTATAGATTTTGGGACAGGTACCATTAAAGTATATAAGAAAGGGCAGGGCATAATACTGCTTGAAAGAAATGTCGTAGCTACTGTTGGCAGTGGGAAAAGACCAGTGGCAATAGGTGAAAAGGCATATGAGATGTACGAAAAAGCGCCTCCAAGCATAAATGTCACATTTCCATTAAGCCATGGGGTGGTTTCAGAACTGGAAGATATGATTGCGCTTTGGAACTTTATGCTTTCAGCGCTTGCAGGTCATAAAAAATTTAAAGGCGGTGAGTTTTATATTGCTGTACCAGCAGATATTACAGAAATTGAGAAAAAAGCATATTCACAGATAATATCTGGAGGGGAAGGCAGGCCACGCCATATTTTCCTTGTAGACAAGCCTGTTGCTGATGCATATGGGCTTGGGATAGATGTAGCAAAAACAAATGGAAGCCTTATTGTAAATATAGGGGCAGATACTACTGAGATAACGGTTATTTCGCTTGGCGGAATAGTTTTTACAAAGCTGCTTCCTTATGGCGGCAATTATTTTGACAGCCAGATTATTAAATATGCAAGAAAAGAGTATAATTTTGTTATAGGAAGGAAAACAGCGGAAATAATAAAAAAGACACTTGTTTCAGCAGTGCCACATGATGGCAGTTTAAAGATTGCCGGGCGCAATATATTAAAGGGGCTTCCAGGTGAAATAAGCCTTTCATCACAAGAGATTTACCCTCTTGTGGAGGATGTATTTTATATAATATCATCTTCTGTCAAATCAATGCTTGAAAGGACGCCGCCAGAAATTTCGCATGAAATAATACATACAGGTTTATACCTTACAGGTGCATCATCATGGATTAAGGGCATTGATACTTTTATTGAAAATGAGACACATATAAAAGCCAATACAACAAAGGATGCACAAAAAACAGTAGCAGAGGGGCTTGGCTACCTTGCAGGGCATCCCGGTACTGCGGCGTCTTATTTATCCCGGTTAAAGTAAGCTGGAGTTTGTGCCATGCAAAATATGTCATGGTTATTAGATGGCTAATGGAGGATACTAAAATTAATGCGTAAAAGAACAAAGATTACTATAGACCCTAAATATATTCTTATAATAATAGTTGCTGCATGTGTTGTACTTATGGTTGTTTCTTTTAAGTTCAGGGATAAAATGGAACCTGTGCGTTCTGTTGCAGGCAATATTATTACACCTATGCAGAACGGCATAAACAGGGTAGGGACAAAGATAGCAGAGCAGCTTGATTACATTACAACCATGAAAGAACTTGTAAAGGAAAATAAGGACCTGAAATCACAGCTTGATAAAGTATCGGCTGAAAACAGGCTTTTGCAGCAGGATAAATATGAACTTGAGAACTTCAGGAAGCTTTATGACCTGGGGGAGCAGTATGCAAGTTATCCTAAGGTTGCAGCACGTGTTATAAGCAGTGGCAACGATAACTGGTACAGCACATTTATAATAGATAAGGGTTCTGATGACGGGCTTGCTGTCAACATGAATGTAATGGCAGGTGATGGTCTTGTTGGCATAATTATAGAAGTTAATAATTCTTATTCAAGGGTGCGTTCGATTATTGATGATACAAGTAATGTTGCTGGCACATTCCTGAAAACTTCAGACAGGTGCATAGTAAGCGGCAACCTTGGGCTTCTGGATAAAGGTGTAATAGAAGTTTCAGGAATTAGTGGCAGTGCCAGTATAAAAGATGGATATGCAGTAGTAACATCACAGATAAGTGATAAATACCTGCCAGGGATACTTATTGGATATGCCAGGAATTTAAAAAAGGATTCATCAAATATCACCCAGGCAGGGTATCTTACACCAGCAGCCGATTTTTCTAAACTGGACATGGTGCTTGTAATAACCCAGGTAAAGGATTCGGAAAGCCTTAAGGAGATGCTGGACAAATGAAGCGTTATATAAGCATGTTTCTTTTAATAATAATATGTTTTTTGTTGCAGACAACACTGTTCCAGAAGATTAAACTTGCCAATGTATCACCAGACCTGCTTGTTGTGCTGGTATCTGCGTCAGGTGTCATGTATGGCAAAGGGCTTGGCATGTATTCAGGTATGTTAAGTGGGATTTTATGCGACTTTATTTATAGTGATATAACCGGGCTGTATATTCTTATATATGTAGTTGCAGGATATATAAGCGGGGCTGCACATAAGCTTTATTATAAAGACGATATGGTAATTCCACTGTCTGTAATTGCTGCCAGTGATTTGTTTACTAACTTCCTGTTTTATGTAATATGTTTTCTTTTAAGAGGCCGGCTGGATATATTTGTATATATGCGCAATATAATACTTCCAGAACTTGTATATACAATGGCTGCTGGTGTATTATTATATAAGGCGCTTTACTGGCTCGAAGAGAAAATGTACCCTCCGGTTGAAGTTCCTCTGGAAAACCCGTCAATACAGGAAGAAAAGATTTAGGGAGATTTCTATGTTTGATACACTAAAAGAATATGTTAAGTCATTTTTTAGTTCACGCCTTGTCCCGGTAACAGCAGTATATCTTGTATTATTTGCAATACTTGTAAACCGTTTATTCCAGATACAGATTACAGATGATGGTACTTATTCAAAAAATACAGGGGACAGTAAAGAAAAGGTACGTACAATAAAGGCATCAAGAGGCAATATATATGACTGCAATGGCAAGCTGCTTGCATATAATAAGCTTGCATACAATGTTATATATACAGAAAATAAGATATCAGGCAAACTAACATCAGAAGAAAAAAATATAATGGTATACAATACTATTAAAATGATAGAAAATAATGGCGGCACTCTTTCTGTAGAAACATTTATGCAGGCAGATAAGAAAGGCAAGCTGGAATTTACAACAGAGGGCAATTCACTTTTAAGATTTAAAGCAGAAATTTATTCTGCAATAGGCGGTGTAAATGCGCTTACCCAGGAACAGAGGGATGCAACTGCACAGGAAGTATTTGATTTTATAAATTCTGATGATGTAAACAGCCCAAAGTTTGCAATAGACTGTGAAAAGTTCAGTATGCAGGATGCCATGAAGATACTTGCAGTACGTTATGCAATATTTATAAAAAGATTCCATCAGGATGAAATAGTAACGCTTGCAACTGATGTTAATGACAAGACAGTGGCTGCAATCAAAGAAAACAGTACAGAGCTTCCAGGGGTTGATATAATGGAAGATACAGTGCGTGTATACAAAAAGAGCAAGTATTTTGCGCACTTAATAGGATATACAGGCGCAATTTCTTCTGAAAGGCTTGCTGAAATCCAGAAAGAGGACGCTAACAGTGGCTATACAGATGATGACCAGATAGGGCTGTCAGGCATTGAAAGTTCTTTTGAAAATGAACTGAAAGGAAAAAAAGGCAGGGAGACCCTTACAGTAACTTCTGGGACAAACCGTGTGACCAGCATAAATGACAGAAAAGACCCTGTAGCTGGTAATAATATTTATCTTTCAATAGATGCAGACCTGCAAGAAGAATGTTATAAACTGCTTGAGGAACACATCGCAGGGATACTTGTAACTAGTATGCATAACAGTTCGGATGCAGGGACAAAAGGTGAATCAGCTACAGGGATAAAAATACCTGTTTATGATGTGTATAATGCACTTATAAAGAATAATCTTGTAAATGTAATGAGGTTTACTGATAAGAATGCTTCAAGGCTTGAAAAAAGCACGCATAGAAAATATAAAGATAAATCAAAATATATAATTAAACAGTTAAAGGAAATACTTAAAACAGGAAGCACAAAGACAACCGCAAGCCTGCCAGAGGATATGGCAGAATTTACAGATTACTTTTATGAACTGCTGTCAGATAAAAAAATAGTCCTTGCAGACCAGATAGATACAATGGATGCAACATATAAAAGGTATGCTGCCGGCAAGATGGCTTTAAGCCAGTTCTTACAGTATGCAATATCTGAAAACTGGGTTGATTTAAGCGGCCTGGATATAGGTGATAAATATTACAGCACATCAGAAATATATGAGATGCTTTTGAAATATGGCATAAAGCTGTTAAAAGAAGATACAGGGTTTGTTAAAATGGTATATAGTTACCTTATATACAATTATGAATTGTCTGGAAGGGACTGCTGCCTGCTTATGTTTGACCAGGGCAATATAAAATATAATGCAAAAGAATATGAGGAACTTGAAAAAGGACTGGTTTCTGCTTACTCTTTCCTTGTAAGAAAAATTAAAAAACTTGAAATCACGCCAGGGCAGCTAGGGCTTGAACCATGTTCAGGTTCGCTTGTTGTAACAGATGTTAATACAGGAAAAGTAAAGGCAATGGTTACTTATCCAAGTTATGACAATAACAAAATGGCAAATAAAGTAGACTCTGAGTATTATAATACCTACCTTATGCAGAATACATCATCACCATTGTTAAACAAGCCAGTACAGCAGGCTATGGCGCCAGGTTCAACATTTAAGCTGCTGTCATCTGTTACAGCACTTGAGGAAGGCATTATATCACCAGGCACAACAATACATGACGGGGTGGTATTTGATAAAATTGACCATCCTGCAAAATGCTGGAGTTCAACATCACATGGGGATGTCAATGTTTCATCTGCGATAGGGGTTTCATGCAACTACTTTTTCTATACAGTCGGGTACATGCTCAGTGGCAAGACTTCTAATGGGAGCATTGACTATGCACGCGGCATTGGGAAATTTAAAAAATATGCAGAGCTTTTCGGCCTTACTGAAAAATCTGGTGTTGAAGTCCCAGAGCTTGCGCCTACATTTGCAAGCAGTGATGCAGTACGTGCAGCAATAGGGCAGGATACGCATGCATATACGCCAGCGCAGGTTTCAAGGTATGTCACGTCAGTGGCAAACAGTGGGACAACTTATAACCTTACGCTTATTGATAAAATTAAAAATGTCAAAGGCAAAACTGTCCTTAACAATAAGGCAGAAACCAGGAACAAGGTAAAAATTTCAGACTCCACATGGGACGCAGTACACAATGGTATGTACCTTGTTGTAAACGGGCCGCTCAGCTCCATTAAATCAATGTTTACAGGGTTAAACGTAACAGTTGCAGGCAAGACAGGTACTGCGCAGCAGACAAAATCACATCCAAACCATGCATGGTTTGTTTCATATGCACCATACAACAGTCCTGAAATATCAGTTACATGCAATATTCCAAATGGCTATACATCTTCAAATGCTGCACAGACAGCAAGGGATGTATACAAATATTATTTTAGCAATAAAGATAAAAAGAATAAGGAAAGAAAGAAAGTTTCAGGAACTATAAAAATGCCAGAGGGTTCACAACATATAGATTAATTTGTATTATGGAGGCTAGATATGGATGGTACTGTAGTTATTAAAGGATTTAAGGCAGGAATTATGCTGGTTTTAAACCCTGATGCCAGTTATGAAACCTTGAAAAAGGATATTGCTGAGAAATTCAGGGCTTCAGCAGCGTTTTTTGGTGAGACTGCCAAAGCTGTTTCATTTAAGGGGCGTGACCTTACAGATGAACAGAAAATGGAGATTGTAGATATAATACAGGCAAACTGCCGCCTTTCAATATTGTGTATTATGGAGGATGACCCACAAATAGAAGCAGCTTTCCAGAAATCCCTTGAAAGGAAGCTTATGGAGCAGGACTATAGCAATACAGGGCAGTTTTATAAAGGAAACCTGCGTTCAGGCCAGGTACTTGATGTAGAAACAAGCATTATTATAATTGGTGATATAAAGCCTGGCGCTAAGGTGATTTCAAAGGGGAATGTAATAATACTGGGTTCGCTTAAAGGCAATGTGTATGCAGGGGCGGCTGGCAATGCTAATGCCTTTGTTGTGGCACTGGACATGCGTCCTGTGCAGATAAGGATAGCA
>CAJTXH010000090.1 GCA_910580005.1 uncultured Lachnospiraceae bacterium
CCCTGCGTACGTATGCCAACACAGGATAACTGGAAATTATCTTAATTTGATTACAGTTTATTCATGCGTTTGTCTTGAAAATACGCAACCACTTGTTGACATTACTATCAAATTACCATAAAATATTAATTACATGCTATTTAGAAATCTATGGTTATTTTTTTAGAATTTATGGAGATTAATTATGAAACAGAAAATAGAACTTGGCAAAACCCAGGAACTTATTGTTACCAAACAGACAAATTTTGGTGTTTACTTAAATATCCCTGGCGGTGATGAAGCAAACCACATACTCCTGCCAAAGTCACAAGTACCTGAAGGAACAGAACTTAAAGACTCACTGGAAGTTTTTGTATATAAAGACTCCGAGGACAGACCTATTGCAACTATGGAGAAGCCTTTAATTGAACTTGGAGGCGTTGCCCGCCTGTATGTCAAGGAAATATCACATATTGGAGCATTTCTTGAATGGGGGCTTGCTAAAGACCTTCTGCTGCCTTTTAAAGAATGGCTTTATGAAGTAAAACAAGGTGATGAAGTTTTAGTTACCCTTTACATTGATAAAAGCGAAAGGCTTTGTGCCTCTATGAAGGTTTATGAACTTTTAAGATGTGATTCACCTTATAACAAAGATGATGAAGTTGATGGGAGGGTATATGAAACAAGTGATAATTTTGGTGTATTTATTGCTGTAGATGATAAATATTCAGCACTCCTTCCCAAAAAAGAAGTATTTGAAACATACCACATAAACCAGCAAGTACATGCAAGGGTGGCACAAATCCTTGAAGATGGAAGGCTTACATTAAGTGTTAAAAAGAAAATACCTGAACAGATGAATGAAGATGCAGATTATATTTTTAACTGCCTTAAAGATACTGGCGGCTTCCTTCCATTTAATGATAAGAGTGACCCAAAAGATATTAAAAACCAGTTCCATATGAGCAAAAATGCTTATAAACGTGCTATTGGCCATCTCTTAAAAGTCCACCTTATCACTATTAAAAATGATGGTATACACATAGTACAATAAAACAAAAGTCCTGGCTGGCAGTTATCCCTGCCTGGCCAGGATTTTTATACTTTTATTCCATAAATTCCCCATACTGCCTGAACCTCTTATATCTCCTGCCTAAAAGCCCTTCTATAGAAAGTCCCCTTAATTCTGGCAGGGTTTCCCTTAATGCATCTTTTATTTGGTCTGTTGTAAACTTAAGGTTATTCTCAATTCCCTCTTTAGGTTCATAAAAAATCCTGTCTACAACATGGTCCTTCATAAGGTCTTTTGCAGTCATCTTCATAAGTGCCGCCGCCTCTTCAACCCTTGAGGAATCCCTCCATAGTATACTTGCAAAACCTTCTGGCGAAAGCACAGAAAAAAGCCCGTTTTCAAGCATCCACACTGTATCTGCAACTGCAAGTGCAAGTGCCCCTCCGCTGCCTCCTTCACCTGTAAAAATACTTATAACAGGTGTTTTTAAATCCGACATCTCTTTCAGGTTTCTTGCAATAGCTTCACCCTGCCCTCTTTCTTCTGCACCTATTCCTGGATATGCACCAGCAGTATTTATAAAAGTTATTACAGGACGTTTAAACTTCTCTGCCTGTTTCATAAGGCGCAAAGCCTTACGGTATCCTTCAGGGCCAGGCTGCCCAAAATTACATTTTACATTTTCTTCCAGGTCATGTCCCTTCTGTATTCCCACAACTGTAACCGGTATTCCTTCAAAGCTTGCAATCCCACCTATTACAGCCCCATCATCTGCATAAAGCCTGTCACCATGAAATTCTAAGAAATCCTCAAATATATCTTCTATAAATTCTTTTGTGTTAGGTCTTGCAATTTTTCTGGCAATTGCTACCTTTCTCATTGTATCATTCATAAAAATCCCCCATGCTGCCCTCCAGTGGCACAAATAGTATAACGGACAAGCCCTTCTTTGAAAATATGTCAGCAGCTATGCAGTTTTAATATAGTTGCAAGCTCTTCCCTTATTTTTTTGCGGTGTACTACCCTGTCTGTAAAGCCATGCTCCAACTGGAATTCCGCCCTTTGGAAACCTTCTGGCAGTTTCTGGTGGATAGTCCCCTGTATAACTCTCTGGCCTGCAAACCCGACCAGTGCCTTAGGTTCTGCAAGAATAATATCACCAAGCATTGCAAAACTTGCTGTTACACCACCAGTTGTAGGGTCTGTAAGGACTGTTACATATAAAAGCCCTGCTTCATCATGCCTTGCAAGCGCAGAAGACACTTTTGCCATTTGCATAAGTGATATAATACCCTCTTGCATCCTTGCCCCGCCTGATGTTGTAAAAATAACTACAGGCAGCCTGTATTCAGTTGCATATTCAATAGCACGTGTAACCTTTTCGCCAACTACTGAACCCATGCTTCCCATCATAAAATGGCTGTCCATTATAGCAAGGACTACCTCATACCCATCAATTTTAGCATATCCTGTTACTACAGCCTCTTGTATTCCGGACTTTATCCGGGCATTTTCTATTACTTCATCATAGCCAGGGTATCTCATAGGGTTCTTTGGCTTCATACCGCCATCAAACTCTTTAAAACTTCCTTCATCACATGTAATGGCAATTCTCTCCTCTGGGCTCATTCTAAAATGTGCATCACATTCAGGACATAATTTATATTCTGTAACTTCCTTTTTATAAATTATGGATTTACATGTATTACATTTAATCCACATCCCATCAGGTATAGATGGCTCATTCCGCTTTTTTCTTCTGTCATTCTTCCTTTTATCCTCATTTCCATCCAATGAAAAATAACTTTTTTTACCAAATAAATTCACAGTATCATTCCTTCCACTCTGCTAAAAAAGATTCTAAAAATGAAGTATTAAAATTACCTTTCTGGTAATCTGGATTATTTAAAATACTATTCTGGAACTCTATATTTGTATCAATTCCATCTATAATAAATTCATATAATGCACGTTTCATCTTTGAGATTGCCTCTTTCCTGCTATTTCCATGGACAATCACTTTGGCTATCATGGAATCATAAAATGGCGGTATCTCATACCCTTCATATACTGCTGTATCTACACGTATGCCAAGCCCCCCTGATGGTATAAGCAGGTAGCCAATAATCCCAGGGCATGGGGCAAAATTGCGTGATGGGTTTTCTGCATTAATCCTGCACTCAATAGAATGTCCATTTATTTTAATATCCTTCTGGCTAAAAGAAAGTTTCTTTCCATCAGCTATATTAATCTGTTCTTTTACAATATCAACACCTGTAACCATTTCTGTAACTGGATGTTCTACCTGGATACGTGTATTCATCTCCATAAAATAATATTCCTGCGCTGCTTCATCATATAAAAATTCAATTGTGCCTGCACTCTGGTATCCTGCCGCTTTTGCAGCCAGAACTGCAGAATTGCACATTTTTTCACGCACATTTTCTGGCAAAACAGGACATGGGGCTTCTTCAAGCACTTTCTGGTTCTTCCTCTGGAGTGAGCAGTCCCTTTCACCAAGATGTATTACATTGCCATGGGAATCACCTAATACCTGGACTTCTACATGCCTTGCCTTTTCAACCAGCTTCTCTATATACATTTTGTCATCACCAAAAGCTTTAACTGTTTCACTTCTGGCAGATTCAAAAGCTTCTTCCATCTCTTCCTCTGAACGTACTATCCTTATGCCCTTGCCGCCGCCGCCAGCAGATGCCTTCACCATTACAGGATATCCAAGCTTATCTGCCACCTCACGTGCCTTTCCTGCATCTCCAACAACACCATCACTGCCAGGTATAACAGGCACACCTGCCTTTATCATCATATCCCTTGCATTAGATTTATTGCCAAGTGCATCAATTACCTGTGCAGAAGGCCCGATAAACTTAATATTGCATTCCTCACACATAGCAGCAAATGTACTGTTCTCTGAAAGAAAACCAAAACCTGGATGTATTGCCTGTACTTTCTTTTCAACAGCAGCACATATTATATTGTTCATATTCAGATAACTGTTATGGACTTTTGCAGAGCCAATGCATACAGCCTCATCAGCAAGCTGTGTATGCAGTGCCTCTCTGTCAGGCTCAGAAAATACTGCTACCGTCTTAATCCCCATTTCACGGCATGCCCTTATTATACGTACTGCAATTTCACCACGGTTGGCAATTAAAATCTTGTCAAACATATACCCTCCAATCAAAAAGCTGCTTAAGCCACCACTAACCAATCATAAATACCAGTTCTGCCTGGGCAGCAACCTTGTCGCCAACATACGCAGTACCTTTGCCAGTCCCTGCATTGCCCTTTAACTTTTCTATTTTAACTTCAAGACGGAGGGTGTCACCTGGAACTACTTTCTTCTTAAACTTGGCATTTTTAATACCTCCAAAATATGCTGTTCTTCCTTTAAACTCATCCATTGAAAGTATTGCAGCCGCCCCTGCCTGTGCCATCGCTTCAACTATAAGCACACCTGGCATAACAGGTTCTTGTGGGAAATGCCCTGCAAAAAATGGTTCATTATATGTCACATTCTTAATGGCTGTAACAGACTTCTTCCCATCCTCCCCTTCAGTTATCCCTTCTATCCTGTCAAGCAGCAGAAATGGCTGCCTGTGTGGGATAATATCCATTATCTCTTTTATATCCATTGCCATAATATACCTCTCTTCTATGCCATTTTTAATACTTTTGTATTATCCAAGCCTGAAAAGTTTCTCACCAAATTCCACAAACTGCCCGTCTTCAACGAGGACTTCCACAATTTTCCCGCTTTTTTCACTTGTAACTTCATTCATAAACTTCATAGCTTCAATTATACATACAATATCACCTTTCGAAACAGTATCCCCTACAGTTACATAAGGAGGTTTCTCTGGTGAAGCACTCTGGTAAAATGTCCCAACAATAGGTGACGTTATAAAATCCCCATTATCCGCATCCCCTTCATTTCCACCAGCAGGTATCTTACCTGTCATAAATACAGCCCCAGGTTCTTCATTAGCCTGTAAATGTACTGGTGGCACTGCAGGCGCAGATGGTGGCATAGGTACTGCCTTGCCTCTGTTTAAACGGACAACTGCATTATCAAGCTGCACTTCCATATCATTAAGGTCTGTCTTCTCAAATATGGCAATAAGTTCTTTTACTTCTTCAAACTGCATAATTTCTATCCCCTCCCGTTAATCTTCCCATTTCTTAAAACAAAGCACACCATTGTGCCCTCCAAAACCAAATGTATTGGACAATGCATAAACAGCCCCGTCAGCTTTTCTTCCAGTATTTGGAATATAATCAAGGTCACATTCCTCATCAGGGGTATGGTAGTTAATTGTAGGAGGCAGGAAACCTTCCTCAAGGGCTTTTAAGCACACTATAGCCTCAATAGCACCAGCAGCACCCAGAAGATGTCCTGTCATAGACTTAGTTGAGCTTACAGGCGTTTTGTATGCTTCACTGCCAAATGCAAGCTTTATTGCTGCTGTCTCTGAAACCTCATTGGCATGTGTACTTGTTCCATGCGCATTAATATATGCTACATCAGCAGGAGTTATTCCAGCTTCTTCCATTGCAAGCTTCATAGCCCTTGCTGCACCTGAACCATCAGGGGAAGGGGCTGTCATATGATATGCATCACAGGTTGAGCCAAAACCGGCTATTTCGCCATAAATTGTGGCATTACGTGCAAGAGCATGTTCCAGCTCTTCAAGAATTAATATTCCTGCACCATCACCCATAACAAAGCCGTCCCTTTCCTTGTCAAAAGGCTTACATGCATCCAGTGGGTCTTCATTAGTTGAAAGTGCTGTAAGGTTTGTAAAACCAGCAATACCAATTTCACATAAAGATGCTTCTGCACCACCAGCTATACATGCATCAAGATACCCATGTTTAATATTCCGGAATGCTGCACCAATAGAATGTGTGCTTGTTGAACATGCTGTAACTATATTTTCACATGCACCTTTAGCACCATACTGGATAGCAATATTTCCTGCTGCCATATTGCCAATTGTCATAGGTATAAAAAGTGGTGAAACCCTTGAAGGTCCTTTTTCATTAAGGCGTATTACCTGCTCTTGCATTGTCATAAGGCCGCCAATGCCAGAGCCAACAATAACACCTGTCCTTAATGCATCATCCCCGTCAAGCTTCAGCCCACTGTCATCCATAGCCTGGGCTGCTGCTGCCATTGCATAAACTGAATATAAATCATTTCTCTTTATATCCTTTTTATTCATATACTTTTCAGCATCAAAATCCTTAACTTCTGCACCAATTTTAACTTTATAATCCGTTGTATCAAATTTTGTAATCCTTCCTATACCGCACACGCCATTCTTTATTCCTTCCCAGAATGAACTTACTGTGCTTCCAAGCGGGGTAACTGCACCCATTCCTGTAATAACACATCTTCTTGACATTTAAAACCTCGTTTCTGCGCTGTTTTTTATTAAGGCAGGTTTTGCGGCTAACAGCGCATACACAAAAGCCTGCCTGGATTTTTACATAACCATTCCGCCATCTACATTAAGTACCTGGCCTGTAATATATGTGTTTTCTGCCAGAAATACTGCCGCACTGGCAATATCTTCCACATTCCCATAACGTTTAAGCGGTATAGACTCAAGCATCCCTTTTTTGATGTCTTCACTAAGCACATCTGTCATATCTGTTTCAATAAAACCAGGTGCAATTGCATTGCATCTAACACCACGCTGTGCAAGCTCCCTGGCAGCAGACTTTGTAAGACCAATTACGCCAGCTTTAGAAGCGGCATAATTAGCCTGTCCTATATTCCCTGTAACACCTGATACTGATGCCATATTAATAATAGCGCCACTGCGCTGTTTAAGCATAAGGCTGCTTGCGTGGCGCACCATATTAAATGTACCTTTAAGGTTTGTATTTATAACTTGGTCAAACTGCTCTTCTGACATACGCATAAGAAGCATATCCCTTGTAATCCCTGCATTATTTACAAGCACATCAAGTGCACCAAATTCTTTCTTTACATCTTTAACAAGCTGTGCTGCAAATTCAAAGTCCGCAACATCACCTTTTACTGGAAGGCATTTTACACCACATGCTTCAATTTCACTAACAACATCATCTGGCAGTGTGCTGTGGTAATTAAGTACAATATTGCATCCCTTTTTTGCAAACGCAAGGGCAACTGCCTTTCCTATCCCCTTTGCTGCACCTGTTACTACTGCTGTCTTTCCATTTAACATAACAACCCCCATGCCGCTTTAGATTTATTTCCCTTCCTATCTATGAATTAAGTTTTTCTAACGCTTTTTCAAGTGTAGAAGTGTCTTCAACATTTACATTTGTAACACCTTTTAATATACGCTTTACAAAACCACACAAAGTCTTTCCTGGTCCTAATTCAATAAATGTATCTGCGCCTTTTTCACTCATATTGCGCACTATCTGTTCCCATCTTACAGGACAACATATCTGTTTTGCCAGTATTTGCACGATATCATTTTCTGACTGTACTATTTCTGCATTTACATTTGTAAATACTGGTATCTTCATAGGTGAAATTGTAAGTTTATTAAGCTCTGCAACCAGCTTTTCTGCTGCTGGCATAAGCATCTCTGTATGAAACGGCCCGCTTACTTTAAGTTTTACTGCCATTTTTGCACCTTTTTCTTTTGCAAGCCCTGCTGCCTTTGCGGCTGCTTCTGCCTTGCCAGCAATGACAATCTGTCCTGGTGCATTATAATTAGCAGGCACTGCAAGCCCAAGCCCCATATCCACAGCCTCTTTACATGCTTCTTCAACTAACCCTGTATCTAATCCTATAATGGCATACATAGCCCCCTCACCATTAGGGACTGCCTCTGCCATGAACTTTCCTCTCTTCTGGACAAGGGCAACTGCCTCTTTAAAATCCATAGCACCACTTGCAACATATGCAGAATATTCACCAAGGCTTAAACCAGCCGCCATATCAGCACGCACCCCACGCTCTTCTAACACCTTCATGGCAGCAATGCTCATAACAAGTATTGCAGGTTGTGCAAACTCTGTATCCCCAAGTTTTTTCTCATCATTAAAACAAATATCTTTTATAGAATAACCAAGCACCTCATCTGCCTGGTCAAATATCTCTTTTGCAACTGTATAATTATTGTATAAGTCTTTCCCCATACCAGCATACTGTGCACCCTGGCCACTGAACATAAAGACAGTTTTCATATGCTCCTCCTCCAATATTACGGAATTGTCTGGCATGCACCGGGAAAAAACACCGGTACCGCCAGACAATTTTATTTCCTATTAATTCTTATGACTTTCAACAAAATCAACTATATCTTTAACAGTAACAATAGCTTCTGGGTCTTCTACAGAGATATCAAACTCATCCTCAATATCATTAATAATCTGGAATAAGTCCAAAGAATCAGCATCTAAATCATCTTTTACATTAGTATCTAATGTGATTTCTTCTTCATCCTTGCCTGTCTGCTCCGCAATAATTTCCCTGATTTTCTCAAATACCATAACTTTTTCCTCCTAAAATTAAATTAATAAAAATATATGATACGCTGTCACAGCCAGACTGTATACAGCGGAACATCCTACCATGAAACCAGCATAGTACCCCATGTCATTCCACCACCAAAACCTGTAAGAATAACTTTATCGCCTCTTTCAATTAACCCCTTCTCATTTAATTCATTAAGCGCTATAGGAATACTTGCTGACGATGTATTGCCATACCTGTCTATGTTCATATAAAACTTTTCATGTGGTATGCCAAGTTTATTAGAAATTACATCCACAATTCTTGTATTTGCCTGGTGCGGCACTACAAACTTTATATCTTCTGCCGTTACCCCGGCATTTTCTAATACCCTTTCAACACTCTTTACTACTGACTTTGTGGCAAACTTAAATACTTCCCTTCCATTCATATTAACATACCACAAAGGGTCTGGCTCTTCCTTTTTATCATTAAATGCATTCTTACATTCTGTATGTCCCTCTGTAAGTATATCATATAATTCACCCTTTGAACCAATTTCTTCTTCTATTATACCATCTGACTGGGATTTCTCAACATATGCACCACCTGCTCCATCGCCAAAAAGCACACATGTAGAACGGTCAGACCAGTCAACAATCTTTGAAAGTGTTTCAGCACCGATTACTATTGCATTATTATATATGCCTGTCTTTATGTATTTATCTGCAATACTTAAAGCAAACATAAAGCCACTGCATGCAGCCGTAATATCAAATGCAACTGCATTTGATGCCCCTATCTCTTTCTGCACCATACATCCAAGTGAAGGTGTCCCATAATCGGCCGTAACAGATGCTATAATTATTAAATCAATATCTTCGGCACTTTTTCCTGCCCTCTCCAGAAGCTGCCTGGCTGTATTGACAGCAAGTACAGAGGTATTTTCACCTGATGATATATGCCTTTCTTTTATACCGGTACGTTGTGTTATCCATTCATCACTTGTATCAACCACCCTTGCCATGTCATCATTAGTAATGACCTGTCCAGGCGCATATGCCCCTGTAGCAATTATTCTTGTTGTCATAAAATATTACTCCTATCTGGTATTTAGATATGCAAAACCAGTTATGGTCCTGCACTGGCTAATACCCGCTGCACTGGTGTTCTTTCTGCGTCACAAAGTTATTAATATTTGACAGGACTTTTGCCAGTATATCAATATCCTCATCACTAAGCCCTTCTGTCATGGCATCTACCATATCTTTATGGAACTTTTCATGTATATAATATACTTCCCTGCCCTGTTTAGTCAAACCAACATTTACAATTCTTCTGTCTTTTTCACTTTTATATCTCCTGGCATACCCTTTTTTGACAAGATTGTTTACTGCAACTGTCAATGTGCCAACTGTAATATGTAACCTGCCTGCCACTTCACCCATGCTTTTATGTTCACCAGTCCCTATTGCAGCAATTGTATGGACTTCTGTCATAGACAGCTTTTCTTCACACTCCCCTGCAACTGAAACAGCCTCAACATGCAGTATATTATCGAAAATCCAGACCAAGTCTGAATTAATTGTTTCTATAGCTTTATCCATCCGGTTTTCCCTAATAACCAGTCCCTGGCCAGGTAGTGTCTGTTGCCGTACTGCCGCCATTCCCTGGTCTTTCTTTGTAAATCAAAATATTATATAATCAAGGAAAGTATATTCTATTATTATAGTGTTCGTCAACAGTTCATTTATTGTAATTTCTAATAGATTTTTTGGGATTTTTTGTGCATAATGACAAAAATATCCAGTAACTCTATAGTTCCCTTGCATTTCTGCCAAATTCCCACTATATGTAAAAATAATATAAAAATTTTGCCAGAAATAAAATACAATAACCAGGAATTGTATTATAACTGGAAATTATCATAAACCCAGTATATTGATGAAATTATATAAAACACATTTAGCACACATAACAGAATAAACGCATGATCAAAAATTATATGATTTTTTGCAGTTATTTGTTAGGTTTTACCAATTAATATTAAAAACACTTCCTTATTCGAAGCAGAATACGATACACTGTTTCAAAAAAAATACTTTATGAATATATGTAAAAGGAACATTATGGCAAAAAAAGATACAAAATTGAAAAACTTACCAAAAGAAGTGGAAGGACTGGATTGTTATGTACATGATACCATTGCGGCAGATGGAAAAGAAACCCACCATACTGCAAAAAGATGTGGAAAAGAACCAGAAGACTTATGCAATTTAAACGAATTTAACATAATGTCTACAGAATGGGATATCTGTCTTTCCAGTACAAAAATTGATGAGAAATCAAATTTAAAAAGGGCTATTAATAAGGGATTGTTCGACATTTCCATTCCTTGGCAATAAATTTATAAGATTTTGCTTTATGAAACCAGAAGAAAATGATAAACTTCTTAACGTTCTTATAGACATGCTTCATAAAGAAAATTAAATATAGAATACAAGCTGTCATTGCTTCGCTTAAAAAAGCAAAGCCTGGAAATTCCAAAATAATGAATATATAAATCCCTATACATCATAAGCTTTTGGAAATACAAAAAACATAGTATTTCCAAAGGCTTTATGAAAATTGGATTTATTAAATAATAATGAACAAAACGCTTGGTTTACATTAGCTATGCATCTCTGTGACTGTTATTTTCAAGCTATTTTTAAGGTTTTCCCTTGCACCCTTTTCATCAAGCTGTAACTATTTTTACTTCAATTAGTCTTTTGGACTTGATATAAAAAATCTGTTATAATAAATGTGGAAATAATCATTTTATTATATAAAGGCAGGAAGAAGCAATGGTACAGATTAGAAAAAAAGATAAGGAAAAAGTCCTTGAAGCAATATATTCAGGAGAAATAGACACTGCAGGACTGGCAATGCCAGCCCTTGCTGGTTCTGTCATGCTTGCCATGAAACATCATGGCTTTCTTGAACCACTTAATGAAGCATTTAAGGATAAGTATAGTGACAACCTCCATATTCCTTCAAATATACTGCTGGCACTTGCCATTACTGCAAAACTCAAACAGAAGACAAGCCTTACAGATATCCCTTTTGCAGTTACATATATGGGTCTGCTTGCAGAACTTGGCTGGAATGCATGGGATTATGGACGTAATGTAAATGAGGGGCTTTTTTCAGAAAGTGCCATGCGTAAACTTGTGAAAAAATACAAAAGTGAAGAGCTTGTTTCTTTTTATAACCATTATGTACAGGATTATGTATTAGAAAACCTTGGTGTCCAGCCATGCATACATATA
>CAJTXH010000091.1 GCA_910580005.1 uncultured Lachnospiraceae bacterium
GTTAAATAACAACCGACTTTTGGATGTGATTAAAAATTTATGAAACGGACGTGGTAAAATTGTATATAATACTTGAAACCTATGCCAAATATATGTATAATATTTATATAACGCCTTATTCCTAAAACTGATGCCCATACGGCGCATACAAGGTTTGGTAAAATTACATAATATATTTGGAGGTATTGATATGAGCGATATACAAAAGCCAAGTTTTTCCTTACTTAACCAGAAAGAGGTTGATGCTTTAGTTGATTTCCTCAACGACAAAAGAAATTCCATTAACAGCGATGTAATGAACCAGAAGAGCATTGATAAGCTTATAACTCTTATTACAGGTGACAGTGACCACATAATCCTGGATCTTTTTGACCCATTTGCAAGCGTTGACCCAGGTCTTCTGGCAGCCCTTGATTTCCGTATGGATGACAATGATGTATGTGAGCTTACCTGTATGCCAGATGAATCTACAGGATTTATTACGCTCACTGCATGCAATATGGTTACAAAAAAGACCTTAAAAATTACGCCAAAGCTTATTAATGAGAATGATACCGAAGAATGGGGCTGTTCCATATCACCTGTATTTTTTAACCGCATCGCAAAGATATTCAACCTGAAGTATACAACAGAAACACACGATAAAGTTTGTAATATATTCGCTAAGCATACATATGGCTCAGAAAGCCATAAAATAGCAGAAATATATCTTCCAACCAATTCAGCACTGCTTGAATGTATGTTATAATAATATTTACAAATTTATCTATAAAAAGGATATACAACAAATATATCCTTGTAAGGATTTCTTTAAACATAAAAGGCAAAACATCTGTTTTGCCTTTTATTATCCATATATAAGAAATGTGTGCCAGCCCTGCCTGCAGGGAAACCATACATCCTGCCAGCAAGTGCACCTGCGCTATGGATGTGCACATATGCAGAAATTGTTATTTACTTGTATAACATCCTGCTCTTATTCTTTTGTCCTCTTATGCCTTTTGTATGCTTTCTGTTTTCCTTTTCTTCCAGTTGCTTGTATACTTCTTTTGGAAGCCTGTTATAAATATTTGCCATATCAAAAAGCTTCTTTGCTTCCATTTGTGCAAATTCACCCTTTTTAAGCCTCCATCTCCAGTTCTGCCCTATTGTTGAAGGCAGGTTCATTCTTGCAGAATTATCCTTAAATAAGACATCCTGCATCTGGAGGACTGCTATATCTGCAACACTTCCATAAGCAAGTTTTATTATATTTAATGCGAGTTCTTCCCTGTCTTTGCTGCCTGTATAGGTTTTAATGTAATTATACCCTTTGCCGCCAAGCGTCCTAAGATACCCTGCCAGTGTTTCATTGTCATGTGTACCTGTATATACAACACAGTTTTTGTCATAATTATGTGGAAGGTATTCATTAGAGCAGCTTCCATCAAATGCAAATTCCAGTACTTTCATTCCTGGATAGCCCGTTTCCCTAAGGAGTTTTTTTGCCTCTGGCATTGCAACACCTAGGTCTTCAGCAATAATCTGTGCATCCCCTATTGCTTCATCTATAGCATCTGTAAGTTTGCGCCCAGGCCCAGTCCTGTACTCACCTTCTGCCGGCACTCCGCCAGCAGGTATTGCGTAATATTTTGCCATTCCTATAAAATGGTCAATCCTTATTACATCATACATTCCTGCTGCTGACTGCATTCTCCTTTTCCACCACTTAAAACCATCCTTCTCCATAACCTCCCAGTTATACAAAGGATTGCCCCATTTCTGCCCATAGCTCGAAAAAATATCAGGAGGGCATCCTGCTACGTCCACAGGTTTTAAGTTACTGTCAAGCTGGTACTGTCCTGGGTTTGCCCAGACGTCTGAACTGTCAAGCGCAACATAAATAGGGATATCACCTATTATCTTTATGCCATTGCTATTAACAAACTTCTTTAATTTCTTCCACTGGCTGTAAAACTTAAACTGTACATATTTCCAAAAACCAGTCTGCTCTTTAAGCATTTCTGAATATTTCTTAACCGCATCCGGTCTTCTTGTCTTAATATCTTCATCCCATAAAAGCCATTCTTTCTGCCCAAAATATTCTTTGCATGACATAAATAATGCATAATCTTCAATCCACTCCTGGTTTTCTGATATAAATGCATTATATTCTGTGCCTTCACATTCTTTAGTTTTAGAAAATGCCTCTTTAAGTATCTTAAACCTGTTTTCATATATTTTGCTGTAATCTATATTATCTTCTGCCTGTCCCCAGTCTGCTGAGGCAAGACTCTCTTTGTCAAGAAGCCCCTCTTCTGCAAGCATATCTAAATCTATAAAATATGGGTTGCCTGCAAATGTTGAAAAGGACTGGTATGGGCTGTCCCCATAACTTGTAGGTCCTATTGGAAGTACCTGCCAGTATGTCTGCCCTGCCCTCTTTAATTTACATGCAAATTCATAAGCTGCCCTGCCAAATGTACCTATTCCATATGGTGAAGGCAGGCTGCTTATAGGAAGCAGTATTCCTGCACCCCTTTTTAACCTTCTGTCCATTAATATACTCCTTTCATAATACAATACTCTGTATTAACTTCTGCCTGCTGCAATTCCCCTTCTTGCAACAGCAATTTCTTTTTTAATTATATTAAGAAAACCATTTTCCATTAAAAGGAACAGCATTCCTGTAAATAATGGAATAAGGCAGAATATTACGCCTTTCATTGCAAAATGCTTATATATATAATATGAAAATATAACACCTGCATGGTACGACAAAATAACTCCACCAAAGAACTTTGTCTTTTTAAGGTGTTCCTTGTCTTTATCACATCTGTATTCCACATATGATATTGTAAACTGCCTTAAATTATTAGTAGAGAATATAGAAGAACTTGCAAAACCGTCTACTCCTGGAAAAGAACCCCACTGCATTGATGTCATAAAAAATACAGGGTAAAGAGCTATAATTGTATTTATTCTTTTTGTAAAAAAATACAAAAGCACTGTCATAGATATTTCTACAAATATACAAAACATTTTTATATTAATATGTGTATATTTAGACAATATTACTGGGACAGACAGACCTGCCATATAAATTACAACTGCTATAAGGCGCAGGCACAGTTCCTTCCAGTTGCTTCCTGTTATGCACAATGCAATATTTATAAGGTTCGCTGTCTGGGCAGATGCAAGAAAATCTGCATGGTTTAATATTGCATATGCTGCAATAAAACCTCCTGCAAAACACATTGAATATTGTGTACAATACGCAAATTTATTACTTTCTTTCATTTTCTAAAGCCACCTTCTGGTTACATCTGATATAACTGTTTTATAAATTTACAAAACAATTTGTTTCCTCTTTAAATTTGGCAGAAATTTTTTCATTAGACTCCATCTCGCTGTTCATATCACTTATATCAGCAACCATTGAATCAACACTTGTTGCAGCACTTGTCACACCATCTGCACTTTCTTCAACAGCTTTTGTAATCCCATCTATAGAATCTGTTATAGAATTAATTATATCTGTAAGGTCTTTTGAAAGCATGGAAAAATTGTTTATTGTGCTGTTAATATGGGTTGCATCTTCGTTATACTGCCTGCCGCTCTTTACAAAATTGTCATAATCAGGAAGTATAGTCTTATCAACAAATTCTATTATTTTATTACCTGAATTTATAAGGCCTTGTACAGACTCAATAACCATTTCATTAATTCCCTGGATATTATTAGCGGTATCTTTGCTTGACTCTGCAAGCTGCCTTATTTCATCCGCAACAACAGCAAATCCTTTTCCTGCTTCACCTGCCCTTGCTGCTTCAATAGAAGCATTAAGTGCAAGAAGGTTTGTCTGGCTTGATATGCTTAAAATATCTGTTGTAAGCTGTGCAACCTTTTCAACTTGCTTGCTTTTTTCCATAGCCTCCTTTAACTCCCCCATAATTGCAGAAACTATACCTGTAGCTTCATTTTTGCTGCCTTCAGCCATCTTCTCAAGTTCTGTGGCACGTTCATTCATTTCATTTGTATAATTAAGTATTCCATTTGTTTCTTCTGCCATATTGTTTACTTTATCATTAGCCGTAGCTGTTTCTTCATCAACACTGCGTACCGTTGCTGCTACTTCTTCCATTGTAGCAGAAAGCTCTTCCATTACTGCTGATATATCACATGCACTTGCATTAGCTGTTTCTGCCCTTTTTGCAACATTTCCTACACTGTTGTCCAGATTCTTGGAATTATCCTTGATTACCCTCATAATATTTTCAAGCTTGCTTATAAATTCGTTAACATTGGCAGATACGCGTCCTATTTCATTAGAAGATTTTACTGAAATCCTTTTTGATAAATCCCCATGGTTTGAATTAATATCATTTACAATACTGTCAAGTTCAGAATTCATCTTTTTCAAAGGTTTTATAACTAACCACAGTATTGTAAAAATTATTAAAATAATTACAACAAATACCAATAACAGAAGTGAAATTCCTGTTGTCTTGGACTGTTTATATACTGAATCCAGTTCACTTTTAAGACTGTCTGTAACTTTGTCATTTGAACGTACAATATTATCTATATCTCCTTGCAATATATCAGACCATCCCGCCAGGTTATACATTGCAAAATTAACAGCCTCTGCAGTATCCTCTAAAGCAAGGCTTCCAAGTTTGTTTACATCCTCTATAAATGCAGAATAGTCAGTTTCATATTTCATAAACTTATCTTTAGTATCTTTATCCGTAAACATCCTGCCAAGCTGGCTTATAAGACTGTCTGACTCATTAATTACTTCCTGTGCTTTTTTCCATGACTGCTCCATTGCTGTTTTATTTCTTGCAATGCATATTTCAAACATAATCTTCTGCAAACGTTCATTCTTTAAACCCACTTGGTCAAGAATATCAATATTTTCTAACTGTTCATCTGATATTTCCCTGCTTACCCTGTTAACCCTGCTAAGCCCTGACAAGACAAGATTAACAGAGAACCAGCTTATAATGCCTATGAAAATTACAGGTATTATAATATAAAGAGCAATACTCCTGGTTCCGGATTTCTTCATGCTTCTACCTCCTTGGATTTACTTCCCATAAAATTTATTACTAATTATATCATAATACCCCATTGTCTACAACTTAAAACCTGCTTATTCCTTCTGTTTCATCATCACTTTTGCGTATTTCTTTTATCTGGGCATAATAACCATCTTTATCATTTATTGCAATATAAACCCTGTCACCTGCTTTATGTTTTAAAAGTGATTTACCCATAGGAGATTCAATGCTAATCATATTATTAAGTACATCACATCTTACTGTTGTTACAATTTTATATTCTTCTTCGCATCCTTCATCTTCAATATATAAAACCACAGTATCATTCAAGCCTGCTTCATCAGCAGCAGATTCATCTTTAACCACCCTCGCAGTTTTAACCATCTTCTCAAGATAACGTATCCTGCTTTCATTCTCGTTTTTAAACTTTTTAGCGGCTTTATATTCAAAGTTTTCGCTTAAATCACCATGGGCCCTTGCTTCTTTTACATCTTCCAAAGCCTGCTTCCTTACTACAAGCTTTCTGTGCTCAATTTCCTGTTCCATTTTCTCTATATCTTTTTGTGTAAGCCTGTCATACATTGCCTATACCTCAAAGTCCATGCACATCCTGGTTTCTGTATATGGACGTACATAATTATCTGCTGCATTTACATGTGCAGGATGCATCTGGTACTCTTTTAAGGCATTTTTATCTTTAAGTTCACTATAAAGCATGACATCAGCATTTGAAGAAGGAAGCGGCACAGTTTCCACTGATATATCCAGCAGCCCTGGCACCTTCCCTGCCAGTCCTTCCAGGCTGTTCTTAATTCCATCAAGAACTTCCTGCTTTCCCTTTCCATTAAGGTCTTCTTTTAACTTCCATAAAATAATATGCTTAACCATAATATAATTCCTTTCTGGGTTATAATAATTTATGCAATTTCATTAATTGCATCTACTGTTTTCTTATAGTCATCCTGTACCTGTCCAAAAAGCCCAGGAACTTCTTCAGAAAAGCCATTACGCAATGCTTCTGTAAGTAAAGAACTGGATTTTCCAAGAATAGCAAAGCTTAAATTCATGCACACACCCTTTAATGTATGTGCTGCCTCAAATGCTGCCTCATAATCCCCTTCTTCCATTGCCTGGCACAATGCATCATAGCCACATTGTGATGAAAATTTCAGCATAAACCTCTTAATAAGCGCATCATTGCCAAGGCGTCCTATTGCCTCGCTGTAGTCTCCTCCAAAAGCATTATAACACTCTTCTACTGTCATTACTATGGCTCCTTTCAATAAATAATATTACATAAAATTTTAAATTACAAACTTGTCCATTAAAGACACCATTGCTTCCACCTGCTGGTTCTGTTCCTGGCTTATAGCAGCTGTTTCTTCTGATGTTGCAGAATTATTATCTACTACTGCAGAAACCTGTGAAATATTATCACTTACTTCTTGCATACGTTTAACATCGTTCTGCAGCATTGAAGTTATCTGCCCCATCTTCTGCGTTGCTTCCAGTGCCCCGTCCATAACTCCTGACATATTGGCAGCAGTTTCATTAGCAATCAAAATCCCCTTATCTACTGCTTCTATTGTCGTTTCAATAAGCGTAGTTGTCCTTCCTGCTGCCCTAGCTGATTCTTCTGCAAGACTCTTGACCTGTTCTGCTACAACAGCAAAGCCCTTGCCAGCTTCACCAGCCCTGGCGGCTTCAATGGCCGCATTTAAAGATAACAGGTTTGTCTGTGATGCTATATCTTCAATATCACCAATAATTGACCCTATTTGTTCAGAACACCTGCTTATTTCACTAATTGCATCTATTAATTCATGCATTTTCTGGTTGCCTGCCTGCAATGACTCACCAGCCTTGGAAGCAATGATTACCGACTCACTGGCGGCTGATGCATTGCTTTCCATGCTTTCCGTCATGCCCCCGATAATATTAACAAGCTCTGCCACCTGCATAGCCTGTGCTGTACATCCTTCTGCAAGGTCTTCTGCCGCACATGCAAGCTGTTCAGAACCATTATCAATATGGCCTGAAACTTCACGTATGGTCAAAAGGGTTTCCCTCATCTTCCCTCCAATGCTTATAAAAGAATCTTTAATCTGCATAAATTCACCAACATATTCTTGTTGTATATTAATGTTATAATCCCCATTGCTCATCTGTTCCAAAGTATCTGATATTTCCCTGACTATGCCAATAATATTGCGCTTCATAAAATTAATCGAAGCTACCATAGAACCCACTTCACTTTCATCTTCTTTAAGTTCAAGAGGGGCTTTAAAATTTCCATCTGCAAGTTCTGCCATCTGCAAAGATACTTTTTCAACAGGAACAAGAAGTTCTTTTCTGGCAAACTTTACTATTTTTATAATATCATTTACTATAAATATAAATGCTCCAATAAAAAACACTTGTATTATAACCATTATTATGTTAAGTATTGTCCTCTTATTGCTGTTCCTGTCCTGTATTTTATTGATTACCTCATCAGTAAGAATATTTATCTGGCTTGCTGTACCCTCATACCCATCACTGAAAACATAACTGCATGCAGTCTGCGTGTCACCACCAGAAGCACTCTCAAGCGCCTTCTCTTCTAATGGCACAAGACTCTCTGAAAGCTTTGCAATTTTATCCAGCTCTTCCCATTCGCTGCTGGTAATATTTATTCTCTTTAAAGTTTCCAGTGCTTTTTCCCTCGACTTGTCTTCATTTAGTTCTCTCATATAGGCGTCATAATAAGTTTTATTACCTGTAACTGCATATGACTGGACTGAATATGTAAGCCCCTTAGAAGCATTGCGGTACTGGTTCAGTGCATTTGCTGCATTAATCTGCTCTGACTGTGCATTTGAAGAAATAAGGTTTACTGTTATTGTTAACACAAGAAACAATATCCCTGTTACAACAGTTATAAGTGCATGTTTTACAAGCCTTTTTAAAGCAGCCCCCTGTCCCTTGTCCTTAATTAACCTGTTCTTTTCATCTGCCATGCTTTTTCTCCCTCTCCAATACAGAAACAAACCTGGTCATATGCTAACTGGCTTGTTATTGACAAGTAACTGATTTTTATTATATGCTTCAATCAACTTTAAGTCAAGATATTGAATACCTGGCGGTTTTATGTTATGCTTTACCTGCACAGAACCAGCATTTAATAAAAACAATTAAATTTCCATGGAGGCTGTAATGTATAAATTAAAAGAGTTTTTTAAATACTGGGGGCAATTATTGCTTCTTCCAGTTTACTGGCTGTCATTTCTTTTCCCACGCAATAAGAGGATATGGCTTTTTGGCAGTACCTTTGGAAAAAGGTTTGCAGATAACCCTAAATACCTTTATCTTTATATGAGCCAGCATAAAGACAGCCTGAAAATACGTCCTGTATGGATTTCGCATAATAAAGATATCATAAGATTTCTTAATAAAAATGGCTATGAAGCATATTATTACCATTCATTAAAAGGGATTTTTCTTGCCTTAAGGGGAAAAGTATACCTGTTTGACAATTACTCTAAGGATATTAACTTCTGGCAAAGCGGCGGTGCATTAAAAATAAATATGTGGCATGGCATACCTTTAAAAAAAATACAGGCTGACAATATATTTGATAAGTTCCGCCATCCAGTAAACTTATTTGAAAAATTTAAAAACTTTCCCAGAAACCTGTCTGATGAAAAACCACACCACTATGTATTAACTACTTCAGGATTTTTAAAAAATATTTTTTCATCAGCATTCAGGACAAATAACGTACTTACATCAGGATATCCACGTAATGACATCCTTATATCAAATAATATAAACAATCTGTTATCAGAAAAAGAAAAACAGCAGATATCCTTAATAAAAAAATTTACCAGAAAACATCCTGGAAATAAAATGGTATTATATATGCCTACATTCAGGGAAAGTGAACTTAGTTTTTTTAATGTAATTAATATAGAAACATTCCAGAAATTTTTAAAAGAAAACAATATATTGTTTTGTGTAAAACTGCACCCTAAATCAAAGCTTGAAGAACATTTTAAAAAGATAAAAACAAATAATATTTTAGTTATAGATGCATCTTCTGACCCATATGAATTTTTAAACCTGTCTGGCATGTTGATAACTGACTACTCATCAATTTATTTTGACTATCTGTTATTAAACAAACCCGTTCTGTTTTTTAATTATGACCTTGATAAATACCTGGACAATTCAAGGGAATTATATTTTAATTATAATGAATTTACCCCAGGAGAAAAAGCAGCAACACAGGCAGAATTACAGAATGCTTTATTACATTTTGCCAGCAACAGCAAATCTTATTGCGATAATTATAAATTATACAGAAATATAATATCAGAAAAGGTGTTTGGCAAAAAGTACAGAATAGCTTGTCCTGTACTTATTAATGATATAATACACATTTTAAACCATAAAATAAGCCAGGACAGGGGAGCAGGCAGATAAAGCCTGCTTTATTTTTCTTTATTCATTTTCTCAATTTCTTCTGTGGGTTTCGCTGTTATCTGCACCCATGCAGGGCGTAATCCACTTGCAACTGCATTACGGATTGAACCAATATTAGACCATGCGCAACAATAAAAGGGTACAATCCCCCTGTTTAATATTTCTGTAGCAAGCCTGCTAACCAGTGCAGAAGCTATCCCCTGCCTGCGGTATTCTGGCAGCACATCTACACCAATCTGCCACATAGTGCTACAGTCTGCAGAAGCGCCTGCCAGTGCTATAAGCCTGCCATTATCATATGCCCCTGCTGCAATTATATCCAGCTCTTTACGCTCTATACAAAGTGCATTGCCCCATTGTGGTATATACAGTTCTTTAAAATCCTCCTGTCCCATTATCCGTATCTTATAAGAAGGATTAGCACCAGAAACCCTTTCCCACAACCTGTCTGCCAGCCTGCTGCCTGACAGCAGGTCTGTATCTGGAAGCGAATATTCTGCCATAAAGCAGACATTATATCCCATAGGACGCAGACAGTCCATTAATTTATGTAAATTTGGCGTTTCAAAACAATGTTCTGTCTTGTACTTATTAATATACTCCCATACAGTTTCCTCCAGCCCTTTGGAAACAGATGCAACGATATTTGTCCCATATGATGTTAAATCACAAATAAAAGGGAGTTTAAGATACTTCCTGGCATTTCTATTTTTTTCTGAAATCACCACTTTGTTCTGCGTTCCTGTAAAATCCTTCCAATTACAGTTACTGTCTGTTGCTGACTGTTTCATTGCAATTTCTAAAATATCCTGGTTTGTCATATATTTCTCCTTATACTTCAATTTAGATAAATTAATATAGTTTTAATAGTAACTTGTAATTCTGTTTTAAAATAATATATAACTGCATCTTTCCGCTTTATTATTCTAAAAACTATTGTATTTACTGGGTTTTATACGCAATTAGTGTTGTAATAAAGAAAACCCCCGAAAATGCTGGACTTCCGGGAGTTTTGAACTCTTTTTGAAATCTGTATAAAATTATCTCTTAGAGAACTGTGGAGCTCTGCGGGCCTTTTTAAGACCATATTTCTTACGTTCTTTCATACGTGGGTCACGTGTCAGATACCCTGCCTTTTTAAGTGTAGGGCGGAAATCCGCATCTACTGTAAGAAGTGCTCTTGCAATACCATGCCTGATAGCACCTGCCTGGCCTGTGAAACCACCACCACGTACTGTAATCTTTGCATCATATTTATCAGTTGTATTTGTAGCTTCAAGAGGCTGGCGTACTATAATCTTTAATGTTTCAAGACCAAAATAATCATCCATGTCTCTTTTATTTATTGTAATCTTGCCTGAACCTGGCATCAAATATACCCTGGCAACACTGCTTTTTCTCCTGCCTGTACCATAAAACTTTACATTTGCCACTGTATTTTCCTCCTCTTAATTATGCTCTTTCTTTGATTTCTAAAACTTCTGGTTTCTGTGCCTCATGTGCATGCTCTGCACCTGCATAGACGTGGAGCTTTTTGAACATCTGGCGTCCAAGAGGGCCTTTTGGAAGCATCCCTTTCACAGCATGGTTAATAACATACTCAGGCTTTTTAGTGAGCATATCTTTGAGTGTTGTTTCTTTCATGCCACCTACATAAGCAGAGTGGTTATAATATATCTTCTGGTCAAGCTTCTTGCCTGTAACCTTTACTTTATCAGCATTAACTATAATTACATAATCACCTGTATCAATATGAGGTGTATATGTTGGTTTATTCTTGCCTCTTAATACACTTGCGACTTCTGATGCAAGACGTCCTAATGTATGTCCTGCGGCATCAACTACATACCATTTTCTTTCAATTGTGGATGGGCTAGCCATATAACTTTTCATCCCAGTACCTCCTAATCATAATCACTAAGAATCAATATCTACATAAATAATTGCGCGTAGATGCTCTACCGGGGCTTATGGTTCAGCATATAACACGCCACATTTGCTAATTATATTACGATTAATGCAGCTTGTCAAGTTTTTTCAGGTATATTTCACGTCCGTTTCATAAAATTTGTTACTATTCACAGCTACGCTGTTCATAGTAACTAGCAGTGCTTTGTTTGCAGACGGACGCAGGGTTTCCGTACCCAGCTGGGAATGGAAACCTGCTGTTTACTGGCAAAGCCCAGAATTATAACTGGAAATTATGTTGTG
>CAJTXH010000092.1 GCA_910580005.1 uncultured Lachnospiraceae bacterium
CCGTCCGTTTTTACACAAACACAGGATAACTGGAAATTTATGAAACGGACGTGCATACACCAAATAAACTATTGTTGTTTCCTCCTGGATAAAGTATAATAACAATATTATTTAAGATTTTTACGGAGGATTATTATGACTCTTATTTCTGTTGAGCACCTTACACACACATATACTGGACGTCTTCTTTTTGATGATGCTTCCTTTTACCTTAATGACAATGAAAAAACTGGCATTGTTGGCATAAATGGCACTGGCAAATCAACCCTTTTAAAGATTATTGCTGGCATTGAAGAGCCAGACCATGGCACAGTTACTACTTCCCAGAACCTCCGGACAGGTTATCTGCCACAGACCCCTTTATTTGATGAAGGGCTTTGCGTGCTTGATGCCGCCCTCCCTTTAAAAGATGATATTTCTGGTGAACCGTCTGCATTTATGCCACAGGCAGAAAAACTGCTTAACAAGCTTGGAATTACAGATTTTTCACAAAATATATCAAATCTTTCAGGCGGGCAGCAAAAAAGGATTGCCCTTGTGCGCACCCTTCTTACACCTGCCGATGTCCTGGTACTTGATGAGCCGACTAACCACCTTGACAACGCAATGGCAGAATGGCTTGAAGAATATCTTATAAATTACCATGGCGGGCTTATTATGGTTACACATGACCGCTATTTTCTTGACAGTGTGACAAACCGCATAGTTGAAATTGATAAGGGCAGCCTGTACAGCTACAATTGTAATTACCTTGGCTTTATTGAAAGAAAGGCAGAACGTGAAGAAATAGAACGTGCCACTGAACGTAAACGCCAGAGCATACTCCGTACTGAAATTGCATGGATGCAGCGTGGCGCAAGGGCACGTTCTACTAAACAGAAAGCACATATTGCCCGGTACGAGGCCCTGCGTGATGCCAAAGCACCTGTAACTGATGCAGCAGCACAAATCAGTTCTGTATCTTCAAGGCTTGGAAAAACTACAATAGAGCTTGATAATATCAGCAAAGCTTTTAACGGGAATATTGTAATAAAAGATTTCAGCTATATATTCCTTCGTGACAGCCGCATTGGCATAACTGGTGCAAATGGCTGTGGCAAGTCTACCCTTATGAATATTATTTATGGAAACTTAAAGCCTGACAGTGGTAAAGTTATTACTGGACAGACTGTAAAAATTGGTTATTTCTCACAGAAAAATGAAACAATGGATAATTCCATGCGTGTAATTGATTATATATGTGAAGGTGGTGAAGTTATAAAGACAAATGATGGGACTGCCAGTGCATCTGTTATGCTTGAGCGTTTCCTTTTTCCTCCAGAACAGCAGTATTCACTAATTGGCAGGCTTTCAGGCGGTGAAAAGCGCAGGCTTTACCTTTTAAGAATACTTATGGAAGCCCCAAATGTGCTTCTGCTTGATGAACCAACTAATGACCTTGATATAACAACACTTTCTATACTTGAAGATTACCTTGATACATTTGATGGCATTGTAATAGCAATTTCGCATGACAGATATTTTCTTGACCGTATTGCCACAAGGATTTTATCATTTGAAGGAAATGGCATAATAAAGCAATATGAAGGCGGCTACACTGACTATATTAATACTTCTGGCAGGAAGCTCTCTGTTACAGATGCAGGAATTGGCACAAAGGAAACTGCAAAACAGCAGGACAGCCCTAAAAGGATAAACCGGAACAACTGGAAAGATGGACAGGAAAAAAAGAAAAAAATGTCTTATAATGAACAAAGGGAATATAAAACTATAGAAGAAGATATTGCAAAACTTGAAGCAGAACTTGAAGAAACAGAAAAAGAAATTTTAAAATATTCACATGATTTTGTAAAGCTTAATGAACTTTCTGCCAGAAAAGAAGAAATCTCAGATAATATTTCTGAAAAAATGGACAGGTGGATGTACCTGGAAGAACTTGCGCAGGAAACTGCAAAATAGCCTGGCATAAAAATACAGGCTATAAGTAAAAACTAGCAAAATAATCCATCAAAATACAATTTCCAGTTATCTTAACCATTCTGGGTTTTATTGTAAATTTACAGAGGTGGAAAAAATTTAATATAGCTTGTAAAAAACCAGTATGTTATGTAATATATTAATACATAACAACTAATTGTAGTTTTATTAATTATGTATTTTTATACCAGGGATAAGGGAATGGTAATATAAAATGGAAGAATATTTTAATTTAACGCACACATTTGAGCCTGTATGGAATGAAAATTCAAAAGTCCTGGTACTTGGCACATTCCCATCAGTAAAATCAAGGAGGTATGGTTTTTACTATGGACACCCCCAGAACAGGTTCTGGAAGGTGGCATCTGCCATAACAGGACAGGATGTGCCTGTTACAATAGAAGATAAGAAAAAACTGCTTCTTAGCAATAATATAGCATTATGGGATGTTATCTACAAGTGCAGCATTAAGGGTTCAAGTGATTCATCTATTAAAGACGTAGTGGCTAATAATCTTGTGCCGCTTTTGGATGGAAGCGGCATTACAATGATTTATGCAAATGGTGCAAAAGCGTATGAATTATATATGAAGTATTCATATCAAGAAACAGGCATGGAAATTGTAAAACTTCCATCAACAAGCCCCGCCAATGCAGTATATACATTAGAAAAGCTTGTTGCAAAATGGAATGTTTTAATTGATAACTTCTAATCTGGAATACTGCCAGAAGCATGGTAAGCATGACTTTATGCAGAGGGTAACATCATAAAAAATCTGAAATGATAATCATGACAAACGCATGAATAAATTGTAATTAAATTAAGATGGTTTCCGCTTACAAACACAAAATAACTGGAAATTTTATGAAACGGACATGTCATAATTCCATTTTTTGATTGACACTTCCTTAAATATATGATAGATTAGATATGTTGTAAGCTTTGTCCATGTACAAAGCGCTTTAATATTTTTTCAGTTTTAGGAGGCATTATAATGAAAGGTACAGTTAAGTGGTTTAACGCAAAAAAGGGATTTGGATTTATTTCAGATGAAACAGGCAAGGATGTATTTGTACATTTTTCAGCACTTCAGATGGATGGTTTCAAAGTCCTTGACGAAGGTGAAGCTGTTGAGTTCGATGTTGTAAACGGAGAGAAAGGCCCACAGGCTTCAAACGTAGTAAAAGTTGGTTAATTAATTGCTAATTATTCCAGTTTTACTTTGCGTGTTATAATCAATGCGTGGATTCATCTTAATTTTTATATAAAGAGATTTATTTTAAAAGTTTTTTGATTTTCAGACAGGGTTATAACAAAACAGGGACTGTGGAAACAGTCCCTGTTTTTCTATTTTCAATTACTTCATCCACAATTTTTAAACACTTCTCCTGTACAGTCATCTGGTTCCCACCATAATTAATTTAATTTGCTTTAATCCGTATTATATCCATTTCTTCTGCTTTTCCGTCAAAAAGCACCTCTATTTCCTGTCCTGGATGCGGGCAGCTTTCTATATGTGTGCCATTACTGTCACGCATATCCTTTACACAGGCAGTAACATCTTCTCCTGACGGTTTCATAATCTCTACAGTATCACCAATGCAGAACTTGTTTTTCTGTATAAGTGGTGTATAACCATCTCTTGTTGTTTTTCCAGATATGCCAAGGTATGTATAACCCTGTATATATGTGTTGTTATCATAAATCTGGGCATCATGTGACGCCTTGCCATAGAAGAATCCTGTTGTAAACTGCCTGTATGTGCATTTGGAAATCTCCTGCATATAATACCCCAGGCGTGACTTATAAAATTCCGGCGACTGGAAATAATCGTCTATTGCCTGCCTGTAAGTCCTTGCCACATCTGCCACATAAAGAGCCGTTTTCATCCTGCCTTCTATTTTGAAACTGTCCACACCTGCTTCCACAAGGTCTGGTATATGCTCTATCATACATAAATCTTTTGAATTAAAGATATAAGTGCCTCTCTCATTTTCTTCTACAGGAAGGTATTCACCTGGACGGTTTTCTTCCATTATATAGTATTTCCAGCGGCATGGATGTGTACATGCCCCAAGGTTTGCATCCCTTCCTGTAAAATAATTGCTTAAAAGACATCTTCCTGAATAAGATATGCACATTGCCCCATGTACAAATGTTTCTATCTCAAGGTTATCAGGAATATTTTTTCTTATCTCTTTTATTTCTTCTAAAGAAAGCTCCCTTGCTGATACCACTCTTTTTGCACCCTGCTGGTGCCAGAAAAGATATGTCATATAATTAACATTATTTGCCTGTGTGCTTATATGGATTTCTATTCCAGGACATGCCTGCTTTGCAATAGCAAATACACCAGGGTCAGAAATAATAAGTGCATCAGGCTTTATTTCCTTTAATTCGCCAAAATACTGGCGCACACCGTCCAAATCCCTGTTATGTGCCGTAATATTGGCTGTTACAAACACCCTCTTTCCATGCTGGTGTGCGTAACGTATGCCCTCTTCCATATCCTCTTTTGAAAAATTCTTTGCCTTTGCACGCAGCCCATACATTTCACCGCCAATATATATTGCATCAGCACCATATGCAACAGCAACCTTTAGCACTTCAAGGCTGCTTGCAGGCACTAAAAGCTCTGGTTTACCATTTGCTAACATAATCAGTCTCCATTCTGCTGCTACTGTCCTGTCTGACAGATACAGCCACACCATCACCAACAGGCAGTATTATAGTGTCCCATTCTTCTGAATGTGAAAGGTAGTATAAATATTCCCTCATCCTGCTATGGATTGTCCTGTCACGCCTTGTTACTGCATAACGTGACTGCAGGACATCCCCATCCTGCAGCACATTGTCAGTTACAAGCATTCCGCCAGTAACCAGCAGTTTATAAACAGGCTCTGCAAAATTCATATACTGCCCTTTTGCAGCATCCATAAATATAAAACCATATCTCTTTTCTTGTGACACAAGCTGCCATAAAACCTTATTTGCATCACCTTCAATAAGGTTTATCCTGTTTTCTTTGTTAAATTTTTTGAAATTTTCCTTTGCATTTTTAATCCTTGCAGGCACTTTCTCTATAGTATCTATAATAGCGCCAGGACTTGTATATTCACTGGCAAGCATAGCAGAAAACCCAATTGCTGTACCGATTTCAAGTACAGCAGAAGGTTTTGCCATCCTCAGAAGAAAAGCAAGCAATGTCTGCGTAGAACGCTTTATAACAGGTACTCCTTCTGCAATGGCATTTTTCTCTGTTTCCTGCAAATATTCTGGTATATCCCACAAAAGTGAATTTATATATACTGACAGTCTTTCATCAATAACCATATAATTTATTCCTTAAATGTAATCTGGTTTATAATTGTAACATAATCCATACTTGTATTTAATGTATATACACCGGCCTTTAATATAGTTTTATCTTCATCCATAAGCCTTGTACGTATATAAAATGCATACCTGTCTTTAATAATGCCTTCTTCTTCAAGCCTCTTTGCAACATCAGGCATACCATCCCCATCCCTTACTTCAAACACCTTGTCCTGCCCTGGTGTTTCTTCTGCAACTACAGGCCCGAATATCCCATAACAGAAATTATAGCCCTGTTGGCATGTATAAAAAGTACCATACAATACTAATATTATTACAAGTAAATTTACAACAAGGTACAGGCTGCCTTTAAGCATAAGAAGCAGGTATCTCCTGCTGCTATGGACATTTTTCAAATTAAACCTCCAGGAAATCCGTTTCAATCTTTATGCCTTCAAGAAACTGGTTCTGAAGGCTCCGTATCATTACACAATACTGGTGTTCTGCAGAAAAAAATTCATTTGACAATGAATTATTCTGCAAATCATAATATTCTTTTTGCAGTTTATTATTTTCATGAATAAAATTTTCACTCTCTGACATCTGCATTGCAAGGCTTCTTCTATGGTATTCGCCTATCCTGTTATATAATCCAGGCTGTTCTTTGACGCTTTCTAAAAGATTGTGGTACTGGTTATACTCCTTTGTCCCCTTTATAGCCTTGATAAGGTTCTCCATTATCTCTTCTGGCTGCAATAAAACCACCCTTTCTTTAATATCTTTTACTTACTCAACTTCCATTATAATTGGAAGTATCATAGGGTTTCTCTTCATCTTTTTCCAGAGATAGTCGCTAAGGCTGTCCTTCACCTCTGTTTTAATCTTTGTCCAGTCTGAAACATTATTGTCAAGGCATCTTTCAAGTGCAGCATATACTATATTCTTAGCTTCATCCATAAGATACTCTGACTCACGCACATACACAAACCCCCTTGATACAATATCAGGCCCTGCAAGAAGCTGGTTTGTATACTTTTCAAGTGTAAGCACTATTATAATAAGCCCGTTTTCAGATAAATGCTGCCTGTCACGCAAAACAATATTGCCTACATCCCCTACACCAAGCCCGTCAACCATAATGCCCTGCGCCTGTACCTTACCAACCAGCGCAGCATGTTCCTGTGTAAGCTCAAGCACATCACCGGAAGAAAGGATTTTTGTATTTTCTTTTGGTATGCCAAGTTCCTGGGCAAGCTCTGCATGGTATTTCAGGTGCTGGTACTCACCATGCACAGGTATTGCATATTTAGGTTTTGTAAGTGTATAGATAAGCTTAATCTCTTCCTGTGAGGCATGGCCTGATACATGTGTATCCTGCACTATAACCTTTGCCCCTTTTTCTGCAAGTTCATTAATAACTTTAGACACTGATTTTTCATTGCCAGGTATTGGTCTTGAACTGAATATAACTGTATCTCCTGGCTCTATTGACACTTTCCTGTGGATATTTGCTGCCATTCTTGAAAGTGCTGCCATTGCCTCACCCTGGCTTCCTGTTGTAATAAGCACAAGCTTCTCAGAAGGATAATTCTTCATTTCTTCCATGTCAATTATAATATTTTCAGGCACATTAAGGTAGCCAAGCTCTGTAGCAGTACTAATAACATTTACCATGCTCCTGCCTTCAACTACTACCTTGCGCCCAAACCTTTCAGCAGAATTAATTACCTGCTGTACACGGTCAACATTGGAAGCAAATGTTGCCACTATTATACGGCTCTTTTCATTATCTGCAAATATATTGTCAAATGTCTTGCCTACTGTCTTTTCTGACATTGTATAACCTGGCTTCATAACATTTGTGCTGTCACACATAAGCGCAAGCACGCCTTTCTTGCCAAGTTCACCAAACCTCTGCAAATCAATTGTTTCACCATTGACAGGCGTATAATCAATTTTAAAATCACCTGTGTGTACAACAATGCCTGCTGGTGTAAATATAGCAAGCGCCGCTGCATCAGAAATACTATGGTTTGTCCTTATAAACTCCACACGGAAACAGCCCAGGTTTACTGACTGCCCGTATTTAACTACCTTACGTTTAACAGGCCTTGGAAGTACATGCTCTTTAAGCTTGTTCTCAATAAGCCCCATTGTAAGTTTTGTAGCATAGACTGGCACATTAATCTCTTTAAGCACATATGGCAGTGCACCAATATGGTCTTCATGCCCATGTGTTATAACAAATGCTTTTACTTTACCAATGTTCTCTTTAAGATAACTTACATCTGGAATAACAAGGTCTATTCCAAGCATATCATCCTCAGGGAATGAAAGCCCACAGTCAACTACTATAATAGTGTCCTCATATTCAAAGGCTGTTATATTCATTCCAATCTGTTCAAGTCCGCCAAGTGGTATAATCTTCAAGCCATTCCCTAAACCACTTTTAACCTTTTTATCTTCACTCCCACTTTTCTTTATAAACGGCTTTTTAAATGGTGTTATCTTTTTTTCATGGTTTCCCGCCACTTTCCTCCTTGCCGGCACTGGCTTTCTGGAAGTTTCTTCTGGCTCATAAATAGTTTCGCCAAACAGAAGCTCCGTTTCTGTTCCGTTTTCTTTTTTCACTAAAATATCCTGCCTTTCTTATTATTCCTAAATAATCCCCATATAAAGGCAGGCTTAATAAACCCTTTTTACTTTATAACTTTATATTTTCTGTTTCAACTAAGACATTAATCATTATAGTAACAAAAGGTCAAATTAAGACTGTCATAATACGGTTACCATTTATATAACTTATATATCTATTCTAATATCCATTAAAGTTATTTTACTTTCTGATACACCCTGCTATCCCTTAAACTAATGTCCCATTTCAAAATCTATATCTTCAAGCGTTTCCATAAAAACCTTTGAAATAGCATTAAACTCCTCTTCGTCCTCAACCATGCCAAATACGCTCTGGCTGCCTTCCTCGCCAGTTTTTTTCATAATATAAGCATTCTCTTCACCGTTGCCGTCTTCATCCCCGCCATCTGTAACAAGAAGATACTCTGTCCCTGCAATTGTTACCTGCCAGGTTACAGAAAAAACCTCTTTTTCCCCGTCTTCTGATGTAAACTCTATTAAATCTGGCTTTTCTTCCATATATAAAATTCCCCCATGCTGCTTCCAGCGGCACAAATAGTAGTGTGAAATAATATCTGCAGCCTGTAAATGCATAACACATCACCAGCTGCCTGGTTACATATTAACTTTCTGGTGGTTTTGCAGTCTGTCAAGATAACCCTGTAAAATCATAGATGCCGCAATCTTATCTATGTATGCCTTACGCTTCTCCCTGCGTACACCGCCCTCTTCAAGTACAGCACCAGCCGCAAAAGTAGTAAGCCTTTCATCCTGGAAAACCACTTCAATGCCTGTACGCCTCTCAAGCGTTTCTGCAAATTCACGTGTCACCTGGCAGCGTATGCCCTCTTTATTATCCATTCCAAGCGGAAGCCCAGTTACAATCTTTCCAACATCATACTCCATTATAAGTTCTTCTATCCTGGCATAAGTCTGTCTTAGTTTATTTGCACGCTCTCTCTTAATAGTTTCAACAGGCTGCGCCGTCAGAAGCATTTCATCACTAATTGCTACACCTACTGTTTTATCCCCATAATCCAGTCCCATAATCCTCATAGCATATTCTCTAACTTTCAAAATTATTTTTAATATAGAAATCTAAAAGAAGTTCTATAATCTCATCACGTTCCACACGTCTTATAAGGCTTCTTGCACCATTATGGCTTGTAATATATGTCGGGTCTCCTGACATGACATAACCTACAATCTGGTTTACAGGGTTATACCCTTTCTCCCTTAAAGCCTCATAAATCCTTGCAATAACATCTTTTACTTCAATTTCCTGTTCCTTCTGGACTTTGAAATATTGTGTATTATTAATCTCTTGCATAAAGGAACTAACCTCCATTCTTTCACGTACAAACCTCATACCACTATAGTAATATATTTACACTGAAAAAACAACTCTTTTTTAATTATTCTGTCTTTTCTGTTAATAAATTGTAATATCCGGTTAACATTCCATTGTCATCCCTGCCCGTAATACAGACACTTCCAATAGTATTACAAAGTGCTTCTGCACAAGGAATATTTTCTGCTGGTACAGCAATACGTATATATCTTTCATTATAACCAACAATATATTTCTTACTACCTGTTTTTATAATTTCCTCAAAAAGCACATTTTCATACTCTTTTAACGCCTGTTCCTGGTACTGGATGCCCAGTTCTTTTTCAAGTGCAGAAAGCCTTGCACTCCTTTCAGATTTAACAGCCTCACTAACCTGGCAGTCCATTTTGTCCGCTACTGTACCATAACGTCTTGAATATTTAAACACATGTATTTTGGCAAATCCTGCTTTTTTTGCAAAATCCATTGTTTCTTCAAACTCTTCCCCTGTTTCTCCTGGAAACCCGGTTATTATATCAGTAGTTATTGCAGGATTTTCAAAATATTTCCTGGCAATGCCAAGACCAGCAAGATATTCTTCTGTTGTATAATGCCTGTTCATCCTTTTTAAAACCGTATCAGAGCCGCTTTGCAGTGACAAATGGAAATGTGGGCATATCTGTGGCACAGATGCAAGTTCTTTAATAAAATCCTCACTTATTATCCTTGGTTCAAGCGAGCCAAGGCGTATCCTCTCTATACCATTTACCCGGCTTACAGCCTGGACAAGCCCAAGAAGCGGTCTGCCCTTTAACTTGGTAAACTCATCTGCATTATTTGTAACTGCACCATATGATGAAATATGTATGCCTGTAATTACAATCTCTTTGCACCCGCCTGCTGCAAGCCCTTCAGCCTCTTTAACAATACTTTCCACATCCCGGCTTTTTAAGCCGCCCCTTACATATGGTATAATGCAGTATGTACAATACTGTGTACAGCCATCCTGAACCTTTATATATGCCCTTGTATGCTTGTCTTTTACTTGTATTGTATCTTGTTTTTGTATGTTTTTAATGTCCTGTTCCCTTTTTTCAATTTCGTTACATATAATATTTACGATATCCTTTTTATCTTTATTAGGTATAAATACATCTATGCTTCCGTCCTTCTCACCCTTTTTAAGTGCAGAGTCCACATAGCAGCCTGCCGCAGCAATAACTGCACCTGGATTAAGCTTTTTTGCCTTATGTAGCATCTGCCTGGATTTGCGGTCAGCTATATTAGTAACTGTACATGTATTTACAATATACACATCTGCATAATCCTCAAATGGCACAACCATATGCCCTGCTTCTTCAAATAGTTTTATCATCCTGCCAGTTTCATAAGAATTTACCTTACATCCTAATGTCAAAAATGCTGCTCTCAAAATTTACCTCCAAAGTAAACACGTAATATCTGTTAATAGTAACTATGAATTTTGCTCCAAAATTTATAAATTTGCTAAAAATGTGCCAATTTTTTTTGTGTTCCTAATTTTTGGCTAGTTTAATGCCCTAAATTTTGGCTAGATTGTATATTGACTTTTCCAGCCGTAATGTTACTATAAAGAAGTAAAATAACAAAGGGAGGTAACTAACATGAAAACTGTTAAGATTTCTTTAAACTCTATTGACAAGGTGAAAGCATTTGTAAACGATGTTACTAAGTTCAACACAGATTTTGACCTCGTATCTGGCAGATATGTTATAGATGCAAAATCAATTATGGGTATTTTCAGTCTTGACCTTTCAAAATCAATCGACTTAAATATTCATGATGATGATGATATTGATAACATACTCTCTGCACTGGAGCCATACATCGTTGAGTAATATAACAGTATCTGCACTGTTACATCATGTACACAGACTGTTTTACAACAGCCTGGAAATACAAGGTTCCGGTCTTAAAACAGGAAGTTCTTGAGAACACCATAAGGTGTTCTCTTTTTTTACCTTAAACCACGTAACTACCCGTCCACTTCTGTAATTTCTGCTGTATTAACTGCTTTCTTTACCATCTCTTCTATTTTATCTTCTATTTTCTTTTCTGAATTTCTTATTATCTTTGCTTCTGGCTTTGTAACAGGATGCTTTGCCACAAATATTGTACAGCAGTCTTCATATGGCTGTATTGATGTTTCAAATGTACCTATTTTTTCTGCAATATTTACTATATCCTGCTTGTCAAATGCTATAAGCGGACGGTATACTGGCAGGCTGCACACTTCATTTGTTACTGCAAGGCTCTGCATAGTCTGGCTTGCGACCTGCCCTATGCTTTCACCTG
>CAJTXH010000093.1 GCA_910580005.1 uncultured Lachnospiraceae bacterium
CAATAGAACATCATGCCCAGCACATAGGATTTGAAATCCCATCCGTCCACGCTTCCACGCAGTTCGTCGGCAATCGCCCATATCGCACGATGGAGTTCATCACGCTCCTGTTCTTTTCTAATATCAGCCATTGTTTTCGTTCTCCTTTTCATCAGGAATAAAGTCTAGAATATTATCTACCTTGCAGCCAAGAGCAAGACATATCTTTTCGATACTATCCAAAGATACATACTGGTCACGCCTTAGCCGGGTTAGAATATTAGCACTAAATCCAGCTTTTTCCGTCAATTCGGCGGTCGGGATGCCCCGGTCTATCAGCAAGTGAAATAGTTTTTTATATGTTACAGCCATATAGTCCTCCTTGCCATGATAATCACTTATGATAGTATATCACGAAAATGTGAAAAATTCAACTTATCGTTATAGATGCTTGGATAGAAACAATGCAAGAAAAAAGGCTCGGTGTAGCAGTTGTTACTTACATCAAGCCTTTATATCTTTTGCAGTTCTGTATAAGCGTGGGTTCGTTATATCTGGTGTGGTATCTTTAACTATGGGAAACTCCGTTTTCCCAGTTAGAAACCGTCTGCTTACATATATTTTTTCAGCAAGCTGTTCCTGGGAAAGTCCCATATTATTACGGTATTTTCTAATCTGCCCACCAATCTTCATTTCATCATATTCCATTTTCTGCCTCCTTTTAATAAATTTGTATCTGTGGATTATAGAAATTATACCAGGGCAGAAACAAAAATTCTATTAAAAGTGTTTGACATGCTTGGAATAATGATATCTTATGGAATATAATGGTTCTAAAGCTGATAAGCATGTTTTTTATTCATGCGCTTTTTAATTTTGCCATCTATTGTTTTATAAATACATGTAATAATCCTGATAAATAATATAACTGGATATATAAGCGTAATTAAAAGAACTGCTGTATAAATTTCTCTTTTAGTATCACGTGCTTGTGCTGCATTTTCCCAATAAGGATATGCAACAGGCTGTGTACTTGATGTTTTATAGAAGAAATTCTTTAAATTATCCATTACATAAAGGAAATTTGTTCTTTTACTGTTTTCTATTGCTACCATTTTACGTTCTTTTACATTCAGGCTTGTTTCTATAAGATTGGATGCCCATTCTTTCACAGGGTCTGGGAGTACAATTTCATAGCATGTAATTGGGAGTTTATTTGATTTTTCCTCTGTATCCGTATCCATTGTACTGCCTGTAGCTATGTCTGCGTTATTGGATGTCCCTTCCTGCCCCTGGTATTCTTTGCAGAAAGCACTGTAAGGCAGCCATGCCCTGCTAATTTCACCATATGCTTTTTTGTCTTCATTTAACTGGCTTGTATCAGCTACACCTGCTACATAATATGTATTGCCGTTTATTTTAAATGGCATTCCTGTTACATTCTCTCCGCCAAAAAGCTGCCAGGCAAGTTCTTTGTCAATTATGGCACGGTCTTTCATTACATCATTGTCTGAATATGCAAAGCCAGACAGCCAGACAGGCTGGTGGAAAAAGAAAAAATCACCGCCTGTTGCTGTTACTTTTGCAGTTGCTGTATTTTTGCCATTAGTAAATTCCATTACACCTTCACAACTGAAGCAGTCGTTTACAAGCCCCTCATTACTGTCATCCCTGTTTTCATTTATAATGGAATTCTGCTGGAATGACATTTTTAAATTACTGATTAGTGTATTCCTGTCATTTTCTTTCCAGTTTTCTTCTGGGGATATATATACAGAAATATATGAAAACTCCTGTTTGTCTGATTTCCAGCGTATTGCTGCATTAAGGCCTCTGTCTGTCTGGTTAGTTTCATGCAAAAGGCACAGGCACACAAAAGCCACCATAGCACATATCAAAAATGCTGTAAACCTTATTTTATTTTTTGTTTTACCTAGGAAAACTTTCATATAAACAACACCTGCCTTTACTGCTGTGCAAGACGTACATAGTCACCCTTTTCAACAGCCTTGGAAGCAGTAGTAATAACATTTGCATAACTGTCAAATCCAGCTGATACTGCTGACTGTGTTTCATTTTCCGCAAGAACCTGTACTTCTTCTTTTTTAGCAATATAACGGTTGCCTACAGGGCTTGGCTTTTCCTGTATTATTAATACAAATTTGCCATCGCTGTCCTCACGTATTGCACTTGTAGGCACTATGTAATCATAATTTGCTTTTCTCTCACCGACAGATATGCTTAATGAAGTTCCATTTTCAATATTGCTGCCTGAAACATTAAAAACAAGTGTCTTGCCAGCATTTGGATTTTGTGGGTCTGTTTTTATATTTGCCAGAACTACTTTTATATCATCATCCCACATGTTTAATACAGTAGCATTATCACCACGTTTAACCAGTTTGCTTTGTTCCGTTGTTACAGGAATACTTATCTGGTAGCCGTTTCCGCTTGGCTGTATATGCAGCAGGCTGTTCCCTGGCGTTGCATTTTCCCCGGTTTTTGCAGTTAATTCGGAGACAGTGCCTGCAAGTTTTGCCCTGATTACAACATTTTTGCGTTTCTTTGTAAGCCGGGCAATTTCATTTTTCTTTAACTGGATTGATTTTGCCTTCTGCTCATTATCAAGGGAAGCTACCTGCTTTTTAAGTCTGTCATCATTTTTTTCTTTTGCAAGGTTAATATAAAGTGTTTCAAGAGCCTTGCGCTTTTCCTGTACAGCCTGGTTTAATGTATCAACCAGGTTCTCATCTGCCTTCTGGTAAGAATCCGCCTTTGCCTTAACAGTCTCATATGCTGACTGGAGCTGGGCATATGAATTTTCAAGCCTTGTTTTCTTGTTATTAAGTTTTAATTTATTGTTTTTTAATTCTTTAATTTTATTTTCTACTGATTTTATCTTTGCACTGTTTTCATTTTTAACCATATTTTGTGCATCTTCGAGCTGGCGCTGTGCATCTTTTAATTTTTTCTGTGCAGCATAAAGTTCTGATTTTGCTGATGCAAGCTGGCTTTCCCTGTTATCGCTTAATGATTTTTCTTTTTCAAGTGAAGATATTTCTTTTTTCAGTTCTGTAATATTTTTTTCTTTTTCAGAAATATCTTTTTTAAGCTGTTTTATCATCTTATCACTTGATGTTTCTGCATTTTTTTTGGCAGTTTCCAAATCATTCTCTAAATCCTCAAGCTCCCGTTTCTTATCATCAATCTGTTTATTTAATGCAATATATTCCTGCTTAGCGTTGCTTAACTGCTGCCAGTAATGGTCGCTGGTTTCACCTTCAGATGAATAATATAAGTAATTAAGTTCTGCAATCTCAGAATTTGCCTGGTCAGCTTTTTTGTTAAGGGTAGATATCTCTGCCTTGCAGTCACGTATGCTGCGGTTTAAGGAGGTAATCTTATCATCTGGCAAACCTGTCGTTTCTGCTTCTTTTAAGTCAGCATTTAAAGTTTCAAGGCTTTTTTGTACATCCTCCAGTTCTTTTCTTTTTGTTTTAAGTTCTTCTTCAATTGTCTGGGAAACAGGAGTGTCTTCATATTGTTTTACCTTGTCCTCAGCATCTTCCATTTTTCTTTTAGCTGCTGTTACTGTTGCATCCAGTTCCTGTATATTTGTGTTGTTCTCACCGCTAAGTTCTGCTTTTTCACTTTCAAGGCTTTCAAGTTTAAGGTCAGCCTGTGAAATTTTATATGCATTTTCTGATACTTCATCTGCTTTATTTAGCATTTTCTTTTTAGCGTTCCTTGTCTTTTTATTAAGTTCTGCATATTTTGCTTTCTTTTTTTTGTTTTCTTTTTTGGCACTCTCTACATTTTTAATTGCATTCTTCAAATCCTTCTGTGCATACTTTATTTCAAGTGAATTTGTGGCATAGCCGGGAACATCCATTTCAAGAAGCGATTTTGCATAGTCATGGTTAAGTGTCATAAGGTCTGACTTTGCCTGCCTGAGTGCATCTGCACTGCTTTCCCCGGCAAGGACAAACAAAGCCTTGCCTTTTTTAACCTTATCACCATCTTTTACCAGTACTTTTAAAATTTCCCTTTCATTTTTGCTGCTTACAATTACAGGTTCTCTTGCTTCAACATAACCTTCACCACGTATTTTTGTAGTAAGAGTGCCTGCTTCTGCATAGGCAGTTTCTACTTCTGCAAGCGAATAATTCATAATAGTATTGGAAAAAAATGTAAGCAAAAGCATAATTACCAAAAAGATAATAGCAATATTTTTAATTATGTCTTTACGTTTTTGGTATTTCTTTGTTAAATCCTGTTCTGTCATAAGAAATATTACCTCCTTCCTGGACTTAACCTTTTAATCCGCCAGAATATGAAATACCCTCTATCAGATATTCCTCTCCATATAAGAACATTAAAATTCCTGGAACCATATATATTGCTGCAACTGCAAATGCAAGGCTTATCTCACCCGAATTAATTTTGGAGAGAAAGACCGAGAGCGGATGCATGTCTTCATTTTTAAGTAATATAAGCGGCTGTTCAACCATATTCCAGTAGTCAATAAATATAAGCATTGATACAGAAACCATTGCCCCTTTGCATAGAGGCACACATATTTTGGAAAAAATCTGCCATTCCCCTGCGCCGTCAATTTTTGCTGCTTCTATAATTGAATTTGGTATGCGCCGCATAAATTTTGTAAAAAGAAATACACTAAAAGGGGAAGTCATTCCTGGCAGCCAGATTGCCCATTTTGTATCAACCAGCCCAAGCCAGTCTGTCACCAGGTAATTAGGTACAAGAGTTACCTGGTAGGGTAGGAGCATAAGTATAATATATACAAAAAATAAAATCTCCTTTAATCTTCCCTTAAATCTTGTAAAACTGTATGCTGCAAATATTGCAATAATAACCTGTACTATAAGGATAGGGATAGTATATATTACTGTATTCCAAAATTTAAGCAGGTAATCAGGGCTGTTTAAAAGGACTGTTGCAAACTGTTTAAAAGTTACCATATCAGGAATAAATTTAAGGTTTACTTTTTCTGATATATATCCTGCACTCTCCTGGTCATTAAAAACCATCCCATAATTTGCTTTAATTTCCTGTGGGCTCATAAATGAATTGGCTATTGTAAGGACAGTAGGAAGCATGAAAAACACTGCCGTTGCCAATGCAATTATAAATAATATAACAGATTTTTTATGCCGCTTTTTTGTGTGTTTAACCTTCAAAATCCTCACCTGCCTTACTTTCAATAAAAAATAAAATACCAATTACAATAATCATAAATACACACATTACAATAGCAGCAGAGGACAGTTTCTGGTAATCCAGTGATTCAAATGTATTATTCATAAAGTGCTGGAGCATATAAAGAGATTCATACGGGTGGGCGCCTGATAAAAGATAAACCTCCCTGAACACCTTAAATGAATTCATAAGTGATAAAATTATTACAAATAAAACAGTTGAATTTATATATCTAAGCTTAATCTTGAAAAAAATTGTAAATTTTCCTGCTGCTTCAAGCTGTGCAACTTCTATAATGTCTTTTGGTACACTTCCAAGTGCTGCCATAAATAAAATCATGTTGTAACCTAAATTCTTCCATAAGAACATACTGATAACAACAACCAGGCTATAATCAGACTTAAGCCAGTCAATACCCTTAAAGCCAAAAACTTCCAGCAGGCTGTTCATAGCCCCATGTGCATTAAAAATAACTTGCCAGATAAGTACAACTGATGCTACAGGAACCATCATAGGACAAAGAAAAGATGTCCTGAACTGGCTTTGCCAGGGGATATTGGAACCAAGCAGCACTGCAAGCAGCAAAGAAAGCACTACTGCAAGCGGCACTGCAATTACTGAAAAAAGGATACTGTTTTTTGCTGCCTGTAAAAATGCAGAATTTGAAAAAAGCATTTTAAAATTATCCAGGCCTGTAAAATTGCCATTAACAGGCCCGTCAACCAGTGAATAGTAAATAATCACCATAAATGGAACAACCATAAATACCATGACACCTAAAAAACTAGGTGCCAGGAATATTCCTGATATCAGGTGTTCTTTTAAATTGTTTTTATTTCTGGATTTATTCTTTTTTTTCCTTTTCCTTTCCGTATTGCTGCCATCTCTGTATAGTGTCTGCCTGTAATTATTATTAAGAATTTTCACTGACATAAATTTTTACCCTGCTCTGTAAGATTTCTGCTGTTTCTTCTGCAGTCTTGCTTCCTGCAAAGAATGCTTTTGTTTCGTCTGTAATTATTTCAGAAATATCACTCCAGAATGTATCATAGCTGTCTTCTTTGGTAATCCTGCCAACTATAGAGCGGAATAAATCAATATGGGCTTTTGTATATGGTTTTATCTCTATTGAAAAATCGCCAATTGAATATGTATCACCATCTATAGGGATTACTTTTGTACCATCATCATCTGTATATTCTTTAGTTGCCATAGCATATTCAATCTCTTTCTCTAAAGCATCTTTTCTTATAGGAAAACCATTATTTATATTTTTTTTCTGGTAATCATATAAATAAAGCCTGCGCAGGAATTTCCATGCGCCATCTTTATCATCACATTGTTTTGAAATAGCCAGGCATGAGTCACCAGCAGATGCTAATAATAATTCATTGTTCTTATCTTTAGAAGGATAACTGATAACATCAAAACCGCCCTGGCTTTTAAATAATTTTTCATTAATCTGTATATCTGAAAAATCGTACAAGTTTATATTATTTAGCAGCAGTTTCCCATTTTTAGCAAGATCATATATATCCGTGTCTTTCCAGTTATTTTCTTCCCTCTCTTTCAGGTACTGGTCACTTGTTTGGAAATTCTTTGAAAATTCAAGTATTTGTATAAACTCTTTGGAATCAATGTTTACCTCACCTGTTTCAAAATTAATAAAATCCTCTAACTGTGAATTTAGAATATTATATATAAACCATTCGCTTGTCATGCCGTCCATAAATACACTGCCCTCTGGCATATTGTTATATATTTCCGCCATTTCTTCATATGTCCAGCCCTCCATGCCATTAAAAATCTTTTTAGGGCCAGCAAGTGCATTTATAGAAAATGTGGTTGGCAGATAGTATAATTTGCCATCATGTTCAATAGCTCTGGTTACAGAATCCACAAAGTCCTCTTTTTTAATTTCACCATCTTTTTCAATAAATCCAGATATATCAGCCAGTATGCCTTTCTTAATATACAGGGATTTGGACAACCCTGTCATTTCAATAATATCTGGCACATCACCTGATATTATATCAAGGTTCATCTGTTTCTGTGGGTCTTCATATGTACTATAACTTTTAATATCAATATGGTAATCTTTATTGCCTTTGTTATATTTTAAGATTTCTTCTTTTAAATTCTGGGATAAATAATTTGCTGCCAATGTAAGCCTTTTCTTTTGTTTAGTTTCAGAATATTTCTTTTTAATGATGGATGCCAGTTCAATGCCTGGATATGAACTGCCATCTCCATTTGTGTCATAACTGTATGGAGTACATAAAGTATATATGTTTCCATCCTCTGATATCTGGAAATCTGATACATTACTGCCATTGATATCAACATTTATCCAGTTAAATAAAAGCTCTGATTTACTTTTATTAAGGTCACATTCATATATGCCATCATCATTGCACAAGTACACAATGCCATTCTTGCCCTGTTTTGTATTCCTGATGTTGTATATATTATTGCCGCCAAAATCTAAAGGCTTGCCCAATTTGCCAGTTTTTAAGTCAATTTCATAGATTCCCATGCTGCCTGTATTTGGCATATTGCCAATAGTATATACTTTGCCGTTATTTGCTGTAAAAAGGTAATCAATATAATTATCTGATTTAATTGTCTTGTCTAAAGAGCCGTCTTTATTGAAAATATAAATCTTCTGATCTACAACGCCTATAAGTTTTCCATTAACATAAATTACAGAATTGGTAAAATAAAACTCTTCATTTTTTTTAATGCCAGATTTCAGTTTTTTATGTCCGGATAACTTTCCATCCTTGCCAAGTTTTGATATAAAATACTGGTTATTGCTTATATCCGTTTTTTCGTTATAAATATTGACAGAAGAAAGCATAAACATATTGCCCTCGTCATCTATAAATAAACCGCCCGGGGCTTCATCCTTTTTGAAGCCTTTAATTTCAGCCATATCAATTTTCTGGCTGTCAAAAGAACCAGACAGAAGATAATATATAGACTTCCCATTACCATTTTTCTTATCTTCTTTATAGACTGAACCTGTCATATAAATATTGCCATCTTTTATTAATGACTGGCTTATATAATCAACTTTTAAAGCGCCTAAATCATTAAAAGAAGACTCATATATGTACTCTGGTGTTTTTTCTTTGCCGGATTCTTTTCCGCCTCCCTTGCTGCATCCTGTAAATATTAATGCCATTGCAAAAGATGCTATGGATATTGCAAAAAACTTTCTACTAATTCTTTTCATAGCCTTCCTCACCTCTGTTTGTTTAAAATTTATTTTTGCTGCGTTAATTATTATAATACTAAATACCCTTATATACCATCAAAAATTTTTTAAAATATTCTTACAATTTTCTGTTTATCTGCAAAACCCCAAATTATAACTGGAAATTGCAAATAAGGTAGATACAGGCAAACATGCAATATGTATAGCTTCTGGTAATGAAAAAAAGCAATAAAAAATTAGTAATAGCACGTGTCAGTTATGATTCTAGTGCTTCAACTCTGACATATAAAGATAACGTAGGAATTAATTTTTTATAAATATAAGAATTATCTTTTTTTTGCCATATAAAAATATTATTGTATATATGAAAATAATTAGTTTTAAGGAGGTAAAAGTATGAATATAAAAATTAAATACAGGTTACTTTTACTGGCTGTATGTTTTATTTGCATTGGCATATATTATAACTGCATGGAGGTTTCTGCAAATATTAAGGTTAAAGTAGAAAATAATAAAATTACAAGTGCAGAGGGAAGTGGCGTACTCACTGTAGGGAAGAATATTAAACAGGTTTACCTGGATGGCTCTATCCGGCAAGGTGATGTGGATATTACCCGGTTTAAAGTTGCTTCTGGCAATAAATATTTTACAGTGGCAGATGATGTTTTGTTTAACAAGGATAAGACAGAGCTGCTTTATTATCCAAATGCTAAAAAAGGCAGTTTATATACTGTTAAAAAAACAGTAGATACTATAAAATATAATGCATTTGCTTATAATAAATATCTGGAAAACATTACAATTAAAAATGGTGTTAAAAATATTGGTTTTAATGCTTTTGAATACAGCAATATAAAAAGTGTTACCATACCTGGAAGTGTTTCTGCAATAGGCGGCGGTATGTTTAAAGGATGTGGAAAGCTTAAAAATGTGGAATGTAATGCAGATATAAGCAGTATCACACCAGGAATGTTTTATGGATGCAGTGCTTTAAAAACATTTAAAATACCAGAAAGTGTAACGGAAATAATGGAGTTTGCATTTATGGGCTGTAGGGAGCTGGATGTAAAAATAGGAAAAAATATATCACGTATCAGTAGTATTGATGCCTTTTATAATGCAGCAGTTTCTTTTGAAGTTGATAAAGATAACGGATTTTATAAAAGTATTAATGGTGTACTTTATTCAAAAGACGGGACAAAACTTGAATATTATCCATATAAAAAAGCAGGTGCATATGTAATGCCTGATGAAGTTATGGAAATTAACCATAATACATTTCTGGACAATACATCTATTACAGGCATTACTTTAAGTAACAATATAAAGGAATTTGACATGTACAGCCTGTATGGCTGTACCAGCCTGGAAAGACTTGTATTTCCAGCTGGCATAGAAAATATAATTGCAGGAAACAGGGAACTGTCCAGAAGCGGTTATGGCTTAAAAAGCCTTAAAGAAATATATGTGCCTGAAAGTAATACAAATTATAAAATTTATGAGGGCTGCCTGTATTCTGCTGGTTATAAAAAACTTTATATTGTCCCTGCTAGTTGTGATACACTGGTTATTAATGGAAATACAGAGGAAATAGCAGATGGAATTGTATGCCAGAATAATTTTAAAGAAATAAAAATTCCAGATTCTAACCAGTACTACACAGTAAAAGACAATGTGCTTTATGATAAGACAATAACTAAAATAATTATCTTTCCAGGTAAACTTAAAACATACAATGTACCTGCAACTGTAAAGGATGTATCTGTTCTTTTAAATGATTTTTGTACTGATGAAGAAGATGAGGGTTTTGTAAAATATGATAATATGGCATATAGCCTTGAAAGCATTACAACAGATGCAGGCAATAATTATTTTAAGGCTGAAAATGGTGTATTGTATAATAAAGATATGACAGAACTTGTATTATATCCACAGAAACGCGGCGGTACATACACAATGCCAGGGAGTGTTACAACTTTTAATCCTGCTGTATTTACATATGCAGGAGAATTAGAAGAGCTTACAGTTACATGTAATGAGCTGCTTGTACTAAATGGATGTGCATCATTAAAGAAACTTTCATATTCTGAGGGGGTTATGGTGGCAGCTGTTTATGGGGACTGGTTTAACAGAGGGGATGGTATCCAGCTCAGTAAATTATATCTTCCAGGAAGTATTAAAACCTTGGCTTTTAGTGGTGATATTGGTAAAAATACAACAGTATATGCATATAACAATACTGGTGAATATGGTGGTAAATATGGGTATGACAAAACTCCTGTGAAAGATGTAAAAACATATATAAAGGAGCTTGGATATAAATACAAAAGCCTTGGCACAGCACCAAAAACTATAAAGGGTGGAAAGGCAGTTATAAGTGGCAGCAAAGTAAAGGTATCATGGAAAACATTGCCAAAAGCAGATGGATACAGAATTAGTTATCTTCCAGAAGCAGGCAATATTTATAACGAAATTGTTGTAAAGAATATTTCTGGAGGCAAAAAGGTGTCATGTAGTTTTAAAAAAATCAAGATTGGCAATAAGAAAAAAATATATATACGGGCTTACAAAAATATAAATGGCATAAAAGTATTTGGAAAGCCGGCTGAAGTAAAATGTGTTATATAAAAGGAATTAAGTAATAAGATAAATTTATTGGATTTAATTATTAATAAATGGCATATGGTGGTAATTCCTATATGCCATTTTGTTTTCCTTAAAAATGGTGCAAGGGATTTTTACACTTTAACACGTCCGTTTGTTACTATTCAGCCTTACGGCTTCATAGTAACAAACCAGTGCTTTCAGCACT
>CAJTXH010000094.1:0-514 GCA_910580005.1 uncultured Lachnospiraceae bacterium
GCATCCCCACGTCCTACCCTGCCACGTAGCTGGTGGAGCTGCGCAAGCCCGAAACGTTCAGAATTTTCAACCATTATTACAGTTGCTGATGGCACATTTATCCCTACTTCTATAACCGTAGTTGATACAAGTATATCTGTCTTATGCGTTGCAAAGTCTTCCATAATGCTGTTTTTCTGTGCAGGCCTCATTTTTCCATGAAGACAGGCAATCCTGGTCTCCGGGGGCATTTTTTCACGTAACATCTGGGTATAGTCTGTTACATTTTCAGCTTCCATGTTCTCACTTTCATCTACCATAGGGCATATTACATACACCTGATGGCCTGCTTTTATTTCCCGCTGCATGAATTTATATGCCTGCGGCCTGTAATTTGTGCCTACAACACAGTTTTTAACAGGCTTCCTGCCTTCTGGCATTATATCTATTACTGATACATCAAGTTCACCATATAATATTATTGCAAGAGTCCTTGGAATAGGCGTAGCACTCATAACAAGCATATGAGGCTCAC
>CAJTXH010000094.1:524-11211 GCA_910580005.1 uncultured Lachnospiraceae bacterium
CCCTTTGAATAAAGTGCCTCCCTCTGCTTGACACCAAACCGGTGCTGCTCATCAGTAACTACAAGCCCAAGGTTTTTAAACTCTGCCTTATCTTGTACAAGTGCATGTGTGCCAGCCACAATATCAAGCTCCCCTGCTGCCATTTGTGCATATATTTTTTTCTTCTGTGCAGCAGTTAATGAACCTGTAAGCAGCCCTGTTTTTATCCCAAACGGTTCTAAAAGTGCCTGGAATGTTTCATAATGCTGTACTGCAAGCACCTCTGTAGGTGCCATAATTGCGCCTTGGAAGCCGTTTTCTGCTGCCATAAGAAGTGCAAGCAGTGCAATTATTGTCTTTCCTGAACCAACATCACCCTGCACCAGCCGGTTCATAACATTCCCCGACTGCATGTCATGCTGTATCTCCTTCCAGACTGCCTGCTGCGCTGTTGTCAGTTTATATGGCAGTAAATCTGCAAGTTTAAGTGATATTGTGTTTTTAGACATTATATACTTTGACTTTATCTTGTTTTTTGTTTTTTTAACCTGGCCAAGTGCAAGCGCAAAAAGAAAAAATTCATCAAAAACAAGCCTGCGCCTTGCCTGTATGCACTCTTCTTTGTCTTTGGGAAAATGTATTGCACTAACTGCCTTTTTCCATGATACAAGGTTATTCTCTTTCCTTATATCTGCTGGCAGGAAATCCCCGTTTAAATCTGTTTCTTTTAATGCAATCCTTGCCGCCTTTGCAATGGCATTGCATGTAAGCCCTGCTGTAAGGCGGTATACAGGCTGGAGGCTGCCTGTAAGGTTTACATATTCCTGCCTTGATAAAATCTTTGCTTGTACAAGTTCTAAAAAACCATTCCGGTTCACTGTCCTTCCACGCAGTATATAATGCGTGCCCATACGCAGCATTTTTGCCATAAATGGCATATTAAACCATACTGCTGTTATACTTCCGCCTGCATCCTTAAATACTGCCCTTACAAGCTTAAGGTTTCCTGATACAGAAACTTTAGGAGAAGATTTAAGTACTGCTTCTATTATCACCATCCTGCCTTCTGCCAGTGATGATACAGGCTCTATTTTTCCAAAAACATCATATTCACGTGGATAAAAGCAAAGAAGCTCCTCTACTGTATAAATCCCCAGTTTATTAAAGAGCTTCTCACTTTTTCCGCCAATACCCTTAATATTCCTTATGCTGCCGTTAAGTTCCACCGCTATTAATATTCCACCTCACTTTGCCCTATTCTACAGAGATAAAATAAGAATAGACTGGCTGCCCGCCATACTGTACTTCCACATCTATATCATTGTATGCAGCAACTATCCCATCTGCAATTTCCTCTGCTTCTTCCTCTGTTGCATCTGCACCGTAATACAGGCTTATAAGTTCTGAATTGTCACTAACCAGGCTTTCTACAAGCTTTTTAGCTGCTTCTTTTGCACTTTTTGCTACAGATACAATAGTTTTATCTGTAAGCCCCATAAAATCGCCTTTTTTAATATCCTTGCCATCCATATTTGTATCACGTACTGCATATGTTACCTGGCCTGACTTAATACTTAGCATTTCATCTGACATATTTTTTTCATTATCAGCTATAGAGCTTCCTTCAACATAGTTTATAAGTGCGGCTATGCCCTGTGGTATATTTTTAGTTGGTATTACAATAATATTTTTATCTTCTGTAAGCTCCTTTGCCTGGTTTGCGGCAAGTATTATATTGCCATTGTTTGGAAGGATAAATATATTGTCTGCATTAACACTATTTATTGCTTCCAGTATATCATCAGTGCTTGGGTTCATTGTCTGCCCGCCCTCAATAATATAATCAGCTTTTAAATCCCTGAATATATCTGCAAGACCTTCACCAGCAGACACTACTATAAACCCTGTATCTTTGCGTTGTACAGCCTGTGCTGGCTTTTCCTTCCCACTTTCCTTCTTCTGCTGTGCTGCAATCCTCGCTGCATCACGTATAACCTTTTCATGATGCTCCTCACGCATATTGTCAATTTTTATGCTTGTAAGTGCACCAAATGAAAGTGCTTTCTGTATTGCAAGCCCTGGGTCATTTGTATGGACATGTACTTTTACTATTTCATCATCTGCAACTACAACTACACAGTCACCAATACCCTGCAGGTATTCTTTAAGCTGTGGTTCTGCTGTATCTGCATTCCGTTCAAGTATTATTATAAACTCCGTACAATAACCATACTTTATATCTGCTTCCGCTTTTTCTGGCAGGCTTGTTTTAACCGTTTTTACACTGCCCCTGCTTGTAATTGTAAAATCAGAAACCCTGCCCTTTAAAGCGTCTGTTGCCCCACGCAGGAAAGTCATAAGCCCTTCACCGCCAGAGTCCACAACACCTGCCTGTTTAAGTACAGGGAGCTGCTCAGGTGTCTTCTGGAGCGCCTCCTCCATGCTTTCTGCTACAACATCACAAAATTCAATTATATCTTGTATATCATCATTTATTATTATCTCAATTGCCTTGTCTGCACCAGCACGTGCCACTGTAAGGATTGTGCCTTCCTTTGGCTTCATAACAGCCTTATAAGCTGTATCAGCCGCATGTTGTACAGCATTGGCAAGAATATTCACATCAAGTTTATCATTGCCCTTTATCCCTTTAACAAACCCACGGAAAATCTGTGACATTATTACACCAGAATTTCCCCTTGCGCCACGGAGCGAACCACTTGAAATTGCTTTGCCAAGCTGGTAGATATCAGGGTTTTCAAGGTTTGACACTTCCTTTGCTGCTGCCATTATTGTCATAGTCATATTAGTGCCTGTATCACCATCTGGCACTGGAAATACATTTAATTCATTTATATAATCTTTCTTTGCATCTAATGCCTTGGCGCCTGATAAAAACATTTTCTGCAGCATTGCTGCATCTATTGATTTTAAACTCACTTTTCTGTTCCTCCTTGCTAATCTTCATCCATAACCCTGACGCCTTCAACCACTACATTGATTGTATCTATCTCCAGGCCTGTAAATTCTTCTATCTTATACCTTACATTTTCCAGCACATTCTGTGCAACTGCAAGTATGCTTACACCATATGCAACTATGACATGGAGTTCTATTTTCAGCTTATTATTTACTATATATACATTTACTCCCCTGCCTGCATTTTCCTTTTTTAAAAGTCCTGCGACCCCGTCTTTGACATTTAAAGACGCCATGCCGACAATTCCTATACATTCCATAGTAGCTGTGCCTGCATATTTCGCCAGCACATCACGGTCTATTACAATATTCCCCATATTGGTACTCATTTTACCTTTCATAAGACATCCTCCATTCATTGGGTTATATTCAGGTTCAGTTTTCCAACCCTGCATCATATAATATAGTATAACTTATTGCTTCATCCAAAGCAAGAACAATAACATGGTGGTAATTATGCGCAAAATGGCTGGTTTTATCCTCTTCTGGATAGCTATTGGAATGACAATAATGCTTTTTCTTAATAATGGGATTATAGCAGTCCTTATAATACTTTTATGCCTTATACTTGGCTATAACCTTTTTTGTAGTTAAACAGGCTTATGGTCCTGTAAGAATACAAAAGGGCAAAGCCATGCTTTGCCCCCTATGCAAAAAGAACCGGTTTATGCACCGGCTCTCCTGTCTATTTACTGGATGCGCTTACGCACGCTCTACAGCTCCAGAACGTAAACATCCTGTACATACTGGCATTTTCTTTGTTCCACCATTAACCTTAACCCTTACAGATTTAATATTTGGCTTCCACATTTTATTACTTCTTCTATGTGAATGGCTCACTTTATTACCAAAGTGGACGCTTTTTCCACAAACTGAACATTTTGCCATCGTAAGCACCTCCTTATAATTAATACATTATTTCTGTTTCATTTGCACAACACGACTATTCTAACAAATAATTGGCATAATTGCAAGAAAAATTTTCAGTCATTCCTCTCCATCTTCGTAATCTTCCTCATCATATTCTTCTTCATAGTCTTCATAACCATATTCTTCTTCATCTGTATCTTTGTTTTTTTTCTTTTTGCCATATTTATCTATAAGTTCAGGAACCATATCAAGTATTTTTGTAATGCCATCCTGGTTCTTGACATTGACAAGCTTTGACTGCCCGTCTTTTATTACAAGTATTGCACTTGGCTGCACCTTGCCGCCCATTCCGCCTGCGCCGTTTTCTTTTTTGCCAGGTTCTGAAAATGCCCCTGCTGCCACGCCAAAGCTTACATCAACAAGCGGCAGTATTATTGTGCCATCATCAAACTTTACTGCATCACCTACTACTGTCTTTGTTGTAAGAAAGCCATCCATCCCCTTAAATAAAGACTGGACTGTTGAACTGAAATCTCCCATTTAAAATTCCTCCTTAATTTTCATTGCTTCTTTATAAAAGCTTTTCCACTCATTGCTAATAATTACCCTTAAAGCAGCAAATGCCAGGCTTGCTGCCCTTATCTGCCCTGAAACCATAAGCCTGCCACGCAGGACTTTATTTTCAAAATCAGGTGTTATGTTAAATACCGTGCCTGCCATAGCCATATATACTGCAGCCAGTCCAAGTATCTGCCCTGTCTGGCAGGGGTCGCCAGTTCCAAATAAAATATCACTTTTTATCTTACGTGGTTTTAACTTTTTCAGCAGGCGGAACAAATTATTCTTTGCCACGCCAAGCATGTTTTTAGTAATTTCTGAAAAAACAAATTTACGTATTGTTGTAAATTTATCCTTTACATTACAGGCTTTTTCCCGTGTTTCTTTTATATTGCTGCCTATTCTGCCCAAATTATGTTTTATATTTGATGGCATGGATTTTATTTTCTGCCAAAAAGCTTTAATATTGGAGACAACAGCATTGCTGGCCCTTTTATCCTTATCTGTTCCACCGTCCTTGCTATGTTGTATATCCTTTTGATTTTCCTTATGCCTGCCTTCAGCTTCTGCCCTGGTTTCTTTTTCCGGTGTTTCTTCTTTTTTAACAGGCGGTGCACTTTCTTCACCAGACGGTTTATGTTCTTTATAAACTGGCTTTTCTTCTTTCTTCTTCTCATTGCCATATTCCCCACTTTCATCCCTGGCAGTTTGTTCTGCGCTTTCTATATCAAATACATCTTTTTCTTTTTTCTTTGCCCTGTTTGTAAAAAACTCTGTTAATTTCTTATAATCTGCCCCAAATATCTTTAATTTATAACTGCTTTTGCCATCATTATACATAAACGAAACATGTATTATCCCAAGAAGCCATGACACTTTGCCTTCTGCTTTTATAATATCATACTTTTCTGCACTTATATTATACTTTAATGGTGTAAAAAACACCAGGCACAATATTGACAAAAGCACAATGATAACTGCAAGAAGCAGGAATAAAAACACTTTAAGGATTGTTAATAAAATCTTTGCTACTAAAGCTATAAGCATTTCCTGCCTCCTTCCTGGGTTTTACAGATTTATAAATAACAATTTTTATGCAAAGAATTTCCTGACAGCAGCTGGGGAAATATCCCCATACTCCTTATAAATATCCTGTGCCATTTCTGCCACAAGCTGTACTGCACTTTCCATTCCAGATGCCATGCCTATTATCTCAATGCCGCATGCTGCCCTGTATTTAAACCAGAGTTCCCTGGAAGAATATATATCCATAATATTTTTACTGTTGGCAGGGAATGTAATACAAAAGCACTGCCTGAAAGACTTTTTCCTGCCAGCAATTCTTTTATACCTGGCAGGTTTTTTCCTTACTTTTTCATCCATATACATCTTTTTATTCCAGACAAACATGCTTTTGTCCTTTCTTAACTGCTAATCCTGCACCTCATTAAATATCCTGTATTCTTCTATTTCATTCATAATAATTTCTTTTGAAGCATATTTCTCTGCTTCATCATCACATTGCAAAAGTGATAATGAGATATAATCCGCAACTTCTTGTGGCGTATTAAAAAATACAGGTATTTTTTCAAGGGTATTTGCCATAACTGCCCTTCTTAATATGCGGCTGCTGCTTTTAAAAAGTTCTTTAACTTCGCTTATAAGCCTTCCTGCCGCTTCATCTGCCATTTGCGGAGTCACTTCCACATCTTCTGCATCCCTGTCCTCATCAAGTTCTGCAAATGTGCTGTTTGAATTAAGAAGTGAAAACCTTATAAGCAAATCAAAGTTTTCTGCCAGCCCAAGGCTGTCTATAGCCCCGCCATGCACTTCTTTAACCTGTCCAAGTGCTGCTTCTGCCATATCAAGTATTTCGCTTATTGTTTCCTGCTTGCCTGTTAAGTCATCAAGAAGCTCTGAGAGCCAGTCCATCTTTTCTTCCATACTGCCTAATTCTTCTCCAGAACGTTTCCATATGTCATTATCTGCACATGATTTTTTAAATGCGTCATTGTTTAAACATGAAAACAGTATATTTATGCACTGTATAATAGTAGCAGCAACATCAAGCGTCCTGTCCTGTACCCTGTCTGCTTCCTCTGTGTATGCTGCTACTGAAACTATGGTATACAACAGGTTCACTATCTCCCCGAAAAGAATATATAAATCTGACAGTTTAAGAAGTTCGTATGTGCTGTCTTCTACTATACCATTATAAGTTTTATACTGTTCATTGTCTATATCCTCAAAACCAGCATTTTTCAGTTCTTCAAGTGGTTTTTTAAACTCTGTAAAATATATATCCATATTTTTGTCTTTATATAACATTGCGTTAGTACGGAACATATACTCAAAACCTTCAAGGGAACTTAAACTGTTTCCTTTATAAATAGAAACACTTTCCCTGATAACATCAAAATATTTACTTCTTAACATCCTCATTGGAAGCTGTCCAATTACAAAACGCACCTTTTCATTAATTGCAGCATTATCCTTTGAACTAAATATAAACTGTACAACATCCTCTGTAAACTTGACATCCTCTGGCATCTCCCCCATCTCTTTAAAACGGTACTCAAGACGGTTTAAAATATATTCATACACTGAGAAGCAGTCAACATATGCTGAAAGCACCTGCATCCTGTCTGTAATTTCTTTCCTAAGGTTTAAAAGCTCTTCTGCAAGTTTTTTACAGCCATCCCTGTCTGGCTTTTTCCAGAAAAAACTGCCTGTAATGTTGTTGACCTGCTCTAATATCTTGTCCTCGCCACTGTTTAAAGGGCCTGTCTCCTCTGATATATTTTCAAAAAACATAAAATATTCCAGCGCAAGTTTATAACATGCATGGCTGCCATAAAAATTCCTTGTCTGCTTTATATACTCTGGAAGCATCTCTTCCACATTGCGGTTTCTGTTTAATTCCCGTATACATTTTGTTATTGAAATATTCATAACTCTTTATCCTTTCACAATTCAAACTATTCCAGTACAAACAATCCATTATATGCTTACCATGTATGCAGCAATACCCAGCTATCAAACCATTTGAGCCATTTTGTTGCAAATTCCGGGTTTATTGCCTTTCCTGAAAGCACAGGATAGAACAGTATAAACAAACCTATGGCAAGTACAGCATAAATATAAACTGCTTTTTTCATAGAAGGATGTTTTTTAACTATCCTGTAAAAACTATATCCAAGCATAACTGTTACAAATGGTACACTTGGGAAATAGTGGTATATAAATACAGTCCTTGATACAAAGAACCATGGCAGGTACTGTGACATATAACCTACAGACAGAAAAGCAGCCTTTGTATCCCTTTCTTTACAAACCAGGTAAAGCATATATACAAATGCTGGTATTCCTGCCCACCATACAAGTGGGTTGCCAAATGCGCTTATACCTTCTTTTAATGTATCAGAAACTGCGCCGTCATAATACCAGATTGGGCGGTACATTATTGGCCACTGATACCATTTGGATGAATAATCATGCTTATCTGACAGGTTTGAATGGTAATTAAACATTGTTTTCTGTGCTTCTATCACTTTTTCCAGGAAACCTCTGTCTGTACCATCATTAAACGGAATATATGACATCAAATATATTATTACAGGTATAAGCACAAAGAAAATACAGCAGAAACCTATTGTCTTTAAAAATTTCTTATGGAAGCTGCTTGTAATATATTTATGGCTTATGCCCTCTGTACTCCCTTTTGGGTAATTACATGCATATATATACTCCCTGAACCTTTGTGCCATTACTGCAAAGAATATTATACAAAGGCCTGCTGATGAATATATGCCTGTCCATTTGCTTGCCCATCCAAAGCCCATAGTTATTCCGCAAAGCCCAAGAGGAACAAATGTTTTTTTAAGGTCTGTATCATAAAAACTGTACTTTGTGTAGCAGTACATAAAATAATATGAAAGCATTATAAACAATGTAACAAATACGTCAATAGTAGCTATACGTGTCTGTACAAAATGCATAAAATCAAATGTAAACAACAATGTTGTAACTGTAGCAATCCATGTTTCTTTAAAAAGTTTCTTAGCTAAATTGTAAAGGACAGGAATCATAAGCACCCCAAATAATGTACCTGCAAACCTCCATCCAAACGGGTTCATTCCAAACATAAGCACACCACATGCTATAAAAATCTTGCCAAGAGGCGGATGTGTGTTTTCATAACAGTATAAGTGGTTTATCATCTCATATGCTGTCCTTGCATGGTAAATTTCATCAAAATATGTGCTGTTTAAGTTACTCTTCCTTCCCTCAAACATATCCTGTTCGTCAAAAAGCACCGCATATTCTTCATAATTGGCAGGAATTATCTGGCTGCCATTTCCATCAATAAATACAAGTTCATATATGCTGTCTTCCCAGTTATCCGCCGCCGCAGAAATCTTTATATACCTTGCCATTATGCCAAGCTCTTTCTCGTTCCATGCAAATACAGAGCCAGCATCCCATTCTGAACCTTCACCGCACAAGGTTGTCCAGCTATTGCCATCAGATGAATATTCTATATAGTATTTTGGGTTATTTTTATCTCCCAGGAAATCCCACATTTCCGCAACAGATTTTTCCTCTCCCATATCAAGGAATATTTCTCCATCATTTACAACAGAATGTCCCGTTTCTGGCGCTTCCATATTGCCAAGCCGCATAAATGCTATAACAGTATATACTGCCATAATAATAAACATTGCAATATAATCCTTCTTCTCCATCTTAGCAAGTATACCAGACGGATGTATTGGGTTTTTAATGCTATGCGTTTTTCCCTTCCTTGCACCTGCTGCCTGTACTTCTGCTGCAATCTCATTTTGTTCATTCTTCTCTGGTATATAACCCCAGTAATATTTAGCTGTCACATAAAACATATAAACTGCCGTAACAAGCATGCCTGCTGCAATTAATATAGTTGCTGGTTCTAACCTGTCAAAATTATTTGGGTCATAAAAAAGCAGTACATGCACTATATTGTAAAATGCCATTGCTGACACTAGTGTATAAAGTATATATATCTCCTTGCGCTGCCTTACACTGTAACATATTATTAAAAGAAGCATTGCAGGGAAAATATATCTTTCATGCATACGCACTGAAAACATAAATACACATGTAACTATAAAAGCACCAATAAAATAATACTTTGAAGGGCTTTTTTTACAACGCAGGCTTATAATTATTGAAAAAACCACAGTAAGCACAATAGCCGCCATGCCCCATGTTTTGTACGTAATCCCTATAAGATAACCGTCCTGCCCTGCCCAGTTAAGCCCCATAAGCGTCCATATATTATATGCATTAACAGAAGCATATTCATATGAACCAAGTGTTTCCGTGTACTGTGAAAGGGCGTCACTAAAACCGTATGGCATCATCAGAAGCCCTATTAACAGTATTGCTGCAATACCAAAGCCAAGGTTTTTTAAAAACTTGTTCCAGTTAAAATCTTCCAGAAATACCTGGTCAATTATACCGCATATAAGTACAGGCGTAAATATAAGAGTCTGTGGCTTTATAAGTATTCCTATGGCAAATACAAAATAAGATGGTACAAGCTTTTCCTCTGTTACAAGATAACACATAAGTGCTACACAAAATGTAAATACGGCATCAGTCTGCCCCCACACAGCACTGTCTAAAATAACAGCAGGACAGAAAAGATACAGTGCCGATAACAATGCTGCACCAGTTTCTTTCAAACGCTTTGAAGCAATGCGGTATATAAGCCAGCCCGAAGCCATATCTGCAATAATTGACGGCAGTTTGACCATAAGGGTACTTGCCGCAGAGTCCCATGCCATGCCAAATAAGGAACGTACTGCGCCAACTAAATACAAAATATACATATACCCAGGCGGATAATCTGTAAAACTGTCAGATTTATAAAATGCACTAAAACCATCATTAAATACCATATCGCTCCAGGACACAAAGCAGTTAATATCTACTTCATATCCCCTGTACATTACTGCTATAATAATCCTTGCCAGCAAGGCAGCCACAAATATTGCAATAAAGACAGAAAAGCCAATACTTTTATCCTTATCTGCCGGAATACTGGCACTACCTTTCCTGCCAGATGCATTATTGTGGTGTCTTAAATATCCACAAACTGGCTTATAACAGGCATACATGCCTATAATCCCTAAAACTGCAATAAAACTCATATTTAACATACTACATTTCTCCAATCCTGTTAATTCCTGTAAAACATTATATATTGTTACTATTCACAGCTACGCTGTTCATAGTAACTAGCAGTGCTTTCAGCACT
>CAJTXH010000095.1 GCA_910580005.1 uncultured Lachnospiraceae bacterium
TTACGGCTTCATAGTAACAAATCAGTGCTTTCAGCACTGGTTATGTACACATTTTTCACAAAAAATGTGCAAAATGGCATTGCAAAACTCATATTTTTGACAAAAAACTTGTAAAAAATCCTCGAATTTTACTGAAGGCTGAACTGTTACCGTCTGTTTCATAAAATTTACAGTTATTTTGTGTTGGTAAACAGACGCAGATTTCCGCTTGCAAATACAGAATAACTGGAATTTTTACATATTTTTGCCACAACCATTTTGTATATATATTATATAAAAAAATAACTACCCAGATTTTATACTCTGGGACCTGGAGGATTTTATATGGATAGACATAAGATATTATGCGGGCTTTCCGCCACTTTATTATTACTACATGGTACTGTTTCATATGCTTCTGCTGCTACCCCTTTTAATACATACATAGACAGCACTACAACTAATAGCGCTATTTCTGGCAGCACTGTAACAGACAGCATATCCCAGGAAAAAAACAATACAATGCAGGAAGAACTGGTTAAAGCGCCTGTAGTAAAAAAACCATTACGGAAATCATCCCGGACAGAAGGAATGTTTGATAATAAAACATATACCCATGCTGATGCTTTTGATGGAATGAATATTTATAATGGTATCGATGTTTCATATTATAATAAAACAATTGACTGGGAAGAAGTAAAAGAGGCAGGTGTTGATTTTGCCATTATACGTGCTGGTTACCGTGGCTATGGTGCATCTGGCACGCTTTGCACTGACACTAAATTTGTTGAAAATATCGAAGGGGCACTGGAGGCAGGCATACAAACAGGCGTATACTATTTCACTGAAGCAATAAATAAAAAAGAAGCCATAGAAGAGGCAAAATACTGTCTTGAAAAGATTAAGGACTATGATGTAACTCTTCCTGTAGTTATTGACTATGAATTTCCTACTGATGCAAATGGCCCTATAGGCAGGATGTATAAGGCAAATCTTAGTAAGTCCGCCGCAACCAATAACTGTATTGCATTTTGTGACACAATAAAGGCTGCTGGCTATGAACCTATGATATATGCTAACCCAAATGACTTCACTAAACTTATTAACGGCAAAAAACTTGGACAAAGTTATAAAATATGGCTTGCAAACTATACTACAAAAACTACTTACTCTAATCCATATGAATACTGGCAATATACAAGTTCTGGCTCAGTAGATGGAATATCAGGAAAAGTTGACTGCAACTTCTGGTATACAAATAATAATTTAGGTGGCAGCAATAATGGGAATAATGATAACAACACTGTAATTACAGTGCCTCCTGCTTCAACCACTACACCTGTTGTAACAGAGAAACCGGCGCCAACCCCTAAACCCACAGCCACCCCTAAGCCTGCAGTTACACCTAAACCCACTGTTACACCTAAACCTGTGAATACAAACAGGCCTATAGAAACTATTAGCTTAGCTGGCGCTACTGTCCAGGAAATCCCTGCTGAAACATATACTGGTGATGAAATTATGCCAGAGATAGTGGTTTCATTAGATGGAAATGAACTAATAGAATATGAAGACTATGAGGTTACATATTCTAATAATATAAATGCTGGCAAAGCCATTGTTACTATTACTGGAATTGGCGGTTATACAGGAACTGTAAAATCAGAATTTATTATTAAGCCAGATAAAACAAGCTGGTTTACAGGCATCCCTGCTAATAAAAATATAACATTAAAATGGTATAATGATACTGGTGCCCAGGGATACCAGATTTATAGGGCTGATGTCTATAAAGGCACATACAAAAAAATCAAGACTATTACCAATAGTAAAGTGACTTCATTTAAAAATACAAAACTTCTGCCAGACCATGAATATTACTATAAAATACGTTCTTATGTTAAAATTGATGGCAAGATATATTATGGCGGCTTTACAACACTTACTGCTGCTACAATGAAAACCAGGCAGGCGGCTATAACAAACTCTAAGCTGTATTTATTAAAAACACCTGCTTCTGGTTCAGCTAAATTAATTACACTTCCAAAAAATTCTACTATAGAATATCTTGGAAAAACATATTTAAGCAACAACCAGTCATTCATGCACGTAAGTTATATGGTAAAGTCCAAGACATATAATGGCTACCTGCCAGTTAATACATCATTAAAATATTACTCATTAGGCAGGACTACTGCTGCACTTAATATACGTAAAGCAGCAGGCACTAATAAAAAAGTCCTGGCAGTTATACCATTAGGAACTCCCGTTGCACTCCTTAAAAAAGTCCGTGCAGAATCAAAAGTCTGGTATAAAACAAATTATTATGATGGAAAGAAACTTTATACAGGCTATATAGCATCAGGCTATATACAGAAATAATATTTAACAGTCCAGACTGCTATATTAAGTAAAAATAACCAGCGGAATTTACCTCTGGTTATTTTTATAAACTGCTTCTTAAACCTTGCCATGCAAGTTATGCCTGGATGTTTTATTTGCTTTCTTTATAGTCATATTTATAAACTGTCACAGATAATGGCGGCAGATTTATTTGAATGGAATAATCTTTATTCTCACACGCAATTTCTTCTGCAAGTGCTGTTTTAGCATTTTTTACACCTGTACCGCCATAACATAAATCATCAGAACTTAATACCTTTGTATATTTGCCAAGGCATGGTACTGCTGTCCTGAAATTATCATATTCTACTGGCGTAAAGTTACAGATAAAGAGAAGCTGGTTCTTTACAGAAGTGCCACGCCTTACAAAGCTTACTACGCTCATATTGGCATTATCACAGCTCATCCATTCAAACCCCATAGTGTCATAATCATTTACATACATTGCCTCATATTCTGTATAAAGCTTGTTTAAATCCTTTACATATGCTTTCATCTTCCTGTGCATATCATAATCTAAAAGTTCCCAGTCAAGGCTGCGTTCCTCACTCCACTCACGGAACTGTGCAAATTCCTGTCCCATAAATAAAAGCTTCTTGCCAGGATGCCCATACATAAATCCATATGCCGTCCTTAAATTTGCAAACTTGTCCTCATACTCGCCAGGCATCTTCTCAATCATGGAACATTTGCCATGTACTACTTCATCATGTGACAATACCTGTATAAAGTTCTCACTGTAAGCATATTGCATACTGAATGTAAGTTTATTATGGTTAAATGACCTGAAATAAGGGTCAAGTTTCATATATTCAAGAAAATCATTCATCCAGCCCATATTCCATTTAAACAAGAAACCAAGGCCGTCAAACTGTACAGGCGAGGTTACACCTGCCCATGCTGTAGACTCTTCTGCTATTACTGCTGTTCCAGGAGCCCTGTCTTCAAACTGCTTATTCATATGCTTGAAAAGGTTAATTGCATCAAGGTTTTCCTTGCCGCCATTTTCATTAGGAAGCCATTCGCCATCATTTTTGCCATAATCAAGATAAAGCATTGACGCAACCGCATCAACCCTCAGCCCGTCAATATGGAATTTCTTAAGCCAGAACAGCCCGTTTGCAATAAGGAAATTCTCAACTTCCTTATAAGCATAGTTAAAAATATAAGTTCCCCAGTGGGGATGTTCACCCCGTCGTGGATCCGGATGCTCATAAAGAGGCTGCCCGTCGAACCTTCCAAGACCATGTGCATCCCTTGGGAAGTGTGCCGGAACCCAGTCAAGTATTACATGTATGCCCTTTTTGTGCATATAATTTACAAAATACATAAAGTCCTTTGGCTCACCATAGCGGCTTGTTGGGGCATAATACCCTGTAACCTGGTATCCCCATGAACCATCAAAAGGATATTCGGCAATCCCCATAAGTTCTATATGTGTATAACCCATTTCAACAAGGTAATCTGCAAGCATTGGCGCAAGTTCCCTGTAGTTATAAAAACCATCTTCTGTGCCATCATCTTTCTTTTTCCATGAACCCAGATGTGTTTCATAAATAGAAACAGGTTCTCTCCTAAGGTCGTTCCTGCTCTTTTTAGCACGCTCTTTCATCCATTTATCATCATCCCACTCAAACCCTGTAAGGTCTGTAACTACAGACGCATTATCAGGACGCATTTCTGCATAATTAGCATATGGGTCAGACTTTAAAAGGATTTCCCCTTGTCTTGTAAGAATTTCATATTTATATATTGCACCTGGTTCTACGCCTGGTATAAACAGTTCATATACACCAGAAACTTCAAGGGTCCTCATAGGATGAAGCATTCCATCCCACATATTAAAACTTCCTACTACACTTACTGCCCTTGCATGCGGTGCCCATACCGCAAAATATGTCCCCTTTACACCATCAATAACCATAGGATGTGCACCAAGTTTGTCATATATTTCATAGTGGTTTCCTTCAGCAAACATATATAAATCATCACTTGAAATCTGCGGTTTAAAACAGTAAGGGTCTGCAAACTCAACTACATCATTATCTGAATACTGCACACGTACTTTATATGGAGCTTTGTACTTATGCCCATCCACATATTTTCCAAAAAAACCTGACTCCTTTTCAACTTCTTCAAGCTGTACAGCATTGCTGCCATCCATATCTGTAATAAATACATTCTGTGCATGTGGCCTGAATACTGTAAATACTTGTCCCTTGTCAAAATCATGAAGACCAAGTATATTGTGTGGTGCATTGTGTTTGCCAGATATTACCTCGTCATACTCCATCCAGTTTATCCACCGTTCCAATTTTTCCTGCATTACCATTCCTCCGTATAATTTAATTTAGTACTGCAAATATTTTGACAATCAAACAAACTGCCACAAACCTGTAAAGAGCCGCCATATACAGCAGCTCTTTTCCAGTAATGCCAGCCAGGCAAATAATATGCAGGCTATGACATCTTTTCAACCATATCTTTAACAGCCTTTGCCATATCTGCCGACTTCTTGTCCGCATCTTCAAGGGAACTTCCTACAACCCCATAATAAAATTTAATCTTAGGTTCTGTACCTGAAGGCCTTACACACATCCATACATTATCTGGCATATCAAAATACAATACATTGGACTTTGGAAGCCCTGTAGGCTTAACCTCACCTGTTTCAATGTCTTTAACTGTATCTGCCTGGTAATCACGGAATGAAAGCACCTTATATCCATTAATCTCCTTTGGCGGATTTTCACGGAGGTTTGTCATAATCTCCTGTATTTTGTTAAGTCCTTCAATCCCCTTCATTGTAACTGACTGTACACCATCTTTATAGTAGCCATACCTGTCATACATTTCAATCATGGCATCCCATAAAGTCATATCCTTTGTTTTATAATAAGCAGCAGCTTCACAAAGTGCCATAGTTGCAACAATAGCATCTTTGTCACGTGCATGTGTGCCAATAAGGCATCCGTAGCTTTCCTCAAAACCAAACAGGTATGAACCTTTTCCTGTTGTTTCAAAACCAAGGATTTGCTGCCCTATAAACTTAAATCCAGTAAGCACCTCTACAAGTTCCACATTGTAATACTTTGCAATTGCATCTGCAAGGTTCGACGTAACTATTGTCTTAATAAGCTTTCCATCCTCTGGAAGCCCTTTTGTTTCTTTAATCTGTGAAATCTCATAATCTGCAAGCAGGCAGCCTGACATATTGCCAGTAAGTGTAATATACTCACCGCTCTTTGTATCTTTTACATATACACCAAGGCGGTCTGCATCAGGGTCAGTTGCAAGCACAAGGTCTGCATCTTTTTCCTTGGCAAGCTTAAGTGCAAGCTCAAAAGCTTCTGCTGCTTCAGGATTTGGATAGCTTACAGTAGGGAAATCACCATCAGGAAGTTCCTGCTCTGGCACAACATATACATTCTCAAAACCAATTTCTTTAAGTACACGCCTTGCAGGAATATTTCCTGTTCCATGTAAAGGAGTATAAACAATCTTTAACTTGCTTCCCATCTCCTTTATACTGTCCCAGTGTATAACCTGCTTTTTAAGTTCTTCAATATATTTGTCATCTATTGCTGCGCCAATCTGCTCATAAAGTCCTTTTGATATTGCTTCCTGCTTGTCCATTGTCTTTACGTCTGCATAATCTGTAACAGCCTTAACCTCTGCCATAATGCCTGTATCATGCGGAGGTGTAATCTGTGCGCCATCCTCCCAGTATACTTTATATCCATTATATTCAGGAGGGTTGTGGCTTGCTGTTATATTAATACCAGCAACACACTTTAATTCCCTTACTGCATATGAAAGCTCTGGCGTAGGCCTTAAAGACTCAAATACATATGCCTTAATGCCATTAGCAGCAAGGCATAACGCAGACTCATCTGCAAACTCAGGTGACATATGACGTGAGTCAAACGCAATTGCAACACCCTGCGCTGCCTTTCCAGCCTTGATAATATAATTAGCCAGGCCCTGTGTGGCTTTACGCACTGTATAGATATTCATGCGGTTTGTACCTGCGCCAATAACCCCACGGAGACCAGCAGTACCAAACTCTAAATCCTGGTAGAAACGTTCTTTAATCTCATTATCATCACCAGATATTGATTTTAATTCACTCTTTGTTTCCTCATCAAAATAAGGGCTGGCAAGCCATGCCTCGTAAACCTCTTTGTAATCCATTAACCATATCCTCCTCTTTTTTGTTTTAGTTGTTAATTATATAATATATTAACCAGAGTCCTCTGCTAATTCAGAAAAACCCAGTTTAACATTTTTATCATCGTCCAGGACATCTACAGAATAGCTTTTTGTCTGGTATCCTGGTTTGCTTAATGTAATAGTCTGTGAACCAATAACTTTTGTAAAAGAGCATGGTGCTAACCCCTTATAAACATTATCGAGGTAAACCTCTGCACCCTCTGGTGAAGAAACTGTTATTGTATGGCCACTGTCTATCTTTTTGGTTGTTACATTATCATCATCCTGGCTGTCCGTCTTGCCCGAAGGCTTTGGAGTGCTTGTGGAAGATGCAGAAACTGACGCATTCTCATCTATCAGGTCAATTTTTATTATACTCTCCGCCTTCTCAACGTCAAGCACGCCAGTATAAGTTGTATACCCAGTCATTTCAACCCTTATATTATATTCGCCATAATTTAAAGCAACAGGGCTGCTGTAATCAACAGCAGAACCATTTATATACAGGTCAGCCCCATAAGGCTCTATTTCAAATGTAATATTGCCTGCATTTTTAACCTCTGTCCTGTACTCACTGAAATCAAGCTTTGTTTCAACGCCATCCTTTACAGTAACATTTTTAACAGCCTTTGTCCCACCCTTGCCAAGCACTACACGGTATGAGCCTTCACCAGCGGCAATAAGCATATTATCTGTAACAGTAAGTATAATGCTGTTGCCAACATTTACAGTACCTCCTGTAAAATAACTGTAATTTGCCAGCCTTATATACCCATGCCCCTTTGTACGTGTAACAGAACAGACCTTAATCCCTATCCCCCTTACAGTAACAACGTCATTATCATTAAGTTCCATCATCTGTATTTTGCTGTCAAGTGATGAAAAATATGTCCAGTCTGTATACTGGTATTTCTTGCCAGCAAAATTCATCGCACTTTCTTCACTGTCAAATGAAAACTCATCAACTTCCTGGTATTCCCATACATCCTCTGGAATATTCATGGAAATAACTTTTGAAGTACCAGGGTTATATGTTACAGCCATTATCTGCCCGGGCTGCAGCTCATCCCCTGTTATCTGTACACCATATTTGTCTATAATTTCAGATGCCGCATTATAATCCAGTATTGTATCAACATCATAGTCCAGCTCACGTACTGTAACCTGCCCTAACTCCCTGTCAACATTAACAATAACGCCTGTCAATACCTGGCTTTCTGTTTCCTGCACATTTCCAGTTATATTAACATTACTTCTGCTATGGCCTTTTTTCTTAATGCTGCACGAAGCAAGTATAAGTATAGCGGACATAAAGATTATAAATACTGCTGCTTTCTTATTATAAACCCTGTTAAACAACATGGTTTTTCCTCCTTATCACAACGGTTTTGCAAAATAAACCAGTACCTTTTTACTATTATACTACATGGAAAGCTAAATTAAAAGTCTTTTTACTTCTTTAAGAAATTTATGGCGTTCCTGCTCCTGGCTGCATATACGTTTAAGCTTCTCGTAGTTTTTAGCAGACATCCAGGATTTTTTGCCATTATAATAAAAGTTAACAAGCTTCCAGTATTTCTCTGGATATAAGAGCATTGCATAAAGAACCCTGCGCTCTTCACTTCCAAGCTCCCGTTCCTTTCTGTATGCCTCTATCACTTTTATCCCTGTTTCAATGTTCCAGGAATTTTTCTCCATAACTTTCCTGATAAAACCATACAAGTCAATTACCTGAAGCCCAATATCAGCCTTTTCAAAGTTTGTTGTTATAACCTGTTCTCCAGACAGCATAATATTGTGGTAATTATAACTTCCATGCAAAACCCTTCCCTGGCTTACAGCTTCGTTGCAAAGGCTGTTATAGCCGCTTTCTTTCAAAAATTCTTCTGCCATAGTCCCCTGCGCACAAAAATTTTTGTAAGAATTTAAAAGACAGATTTCCATCTCATTTTTCTGCCGCTTTTCACGTATATAACCATGTACTTTTTTTATTTCTTTATTATGGCGCATAAAAAGCGCCTCTATATCCAATTTATTTGCCTTTACAGGAGGCTGTATATCATCCGCCATGCCAATAACCATTAATTTATGTATAACTGCCATATTTGAAGATGCAAGCAACACCTTTTTAATATCTTTAATATCACACTCTGTACCATTGTACCATTTCTTTACCAGCCATTTATTCCCACTTCCATCATCTGTAAGCAGTTCATCATCAATATTTTTTACTGCATAATCAACATTACCATATCCAGCACTGGTTAATGTCTTTTTAACCTCTTCCTCAAATAAAAGCCTTTTTCTGCTTGCTGTATATGGTTTAGCCATATATATGCCTTTGTCTGTGTCTAAAAGTACAGCTCCCCTTATCCTGCGCCTTGACTTTACTAATACAGGATATTTTTTAATTACTTCATCAAGTTTGTCATCCATAATGCCTTCTCCTTCCCTCGCCAATTACATAAAGACTGCATGTTTAATCCTATGCAAAAGGAAGAAAAAAAGAACTGTTATACCTAATATCTTTAAGTATAACAGTTCCCTGGCACAGACTGCTGCCTGTCCATGCTGGCTCTACAGCAGAATATGCATTGCAGCCTGTTGGAAATTACTGTAAAGCATCTACAAGTTTCTGTACTGCTGCAAGTGCTTCATCTGGAAGTTTATCATATCCGCTGTTATTTTCAGCAAATCCCTTAACAGCATCTACACGGTTCTGCATAGCGTCTTTTAATGCATTCTTATATTCTGCATCATTAAGGTCTGGAACAAATCCTTCCCATTCCATAATCTCTATATCATCAAAGCCGCCCCACTTCTTGAACTCTGCCTTGCCTTCTACGATAGCTTCAAGAATGCCAAGTGTATCTTTAGGCTGTACTTTCTTGCCCATAAAATCACCTGTATTAACAATATAGCAGTCAACATTTTTCTCTTCTACTAACTTCTTGAACTTGTCATAGTCATTTACAAGAGGATAAGTCCTGAATGGGTTAGCATATGGTACAATACGTAATGCATTCATGTCTGTACCTGCTGCAACACGTTCTGCTGTAGAAGTCTTTGTTGCAAGTGTAGCGCCCATAACTGATGCAAGCGCCGAACCCTTTAACTTAACTACAGGAGGTATTGTAGGGTCTTTCATAATCCAGATTATTGAATTAACAGGCTCATTAATCTTATCTACACGGTTTGGTGACCAGAGCTTAGACTTGATAGCACGTCCGTTACCATTACGGATATCCTCTGTAACTAACTGGATTTTGCCATCTTCATCCATTGTAGCTGAACAGTTCTGTGCAGTTAAAAGATACTTGTTATCAGGACAGCCTGTAGGATAGTCTGCTGTCTTGTCAAAATAAGTCGGCTCAAGTGCTACTGATGCACATGTATCTGAATTAATAATAAATGCGTCATCATGAAGAACAGTAATAGCATTATCACCATATTTGTTATTATGCTTTGCATGTGTAAGTGTAGACTTACCCGAACCTGAAAGACCAAATACTGATGCAACATACTTTCTGCCATCAGGAAGTGAATATTCCTTCTGTCCGCCGTGGCATGATGCATAACCATTACGGTTAGCAATAGCCCATGCCATTGTAAGTGTACCTTTCTTATGCTCACCAAAATACTTCATGCCAAGGATTGCAGCACAGTTTTCGTTAGTGTCAAAATAGCAGAGTGTCTGAGGGTCACTCAGGCAGCTGTAGTCAACGTCTGGAGCTGGTACTGGAACCCACTGTGGGTCAGAGAAAATATAAATATCGGCTTCTTTGCCGTCACCTACTGGCTTAGACTCCTTATACATCTTTACATACTCATCTGACATGTACTGGAAGTTAAGCATCCAGTTATACATAAGCATTTCTTCCCCTTCTGGAATAAGAAGGTGTGCTTTAACCATGAATTCAGGGTCAAGTCCGACAAAAACCTGTGCATGGTATAATTTCTTAAAGCGTGTCTTATAAACAGCATCCATTACTACCTTGTCAAGCTTGCCTTCATCAACACCAGGATATCCTTTAATGCGGCGTGCTGCTGCATAACGTCCTGTTACAGCGCCATCATTAAATAATAAAACTTTAGCATCTGAATCAAGCCCAAACTCTTCACCTCTGTATACAGGCATATCTGTAATAATAGCGCCAGGTGTGCTCTTTGCTAAATTATAAGCTTCTTTAAGAGTATTTACCTTTACTACATTGTTGCCATAAAAAGCAGCTTCAATAATAGAACGTGTCTTTGAAAAACCAACTTTGCCAGCACCAATTTCTTCTAACTTGTAATTAGCTTTTGTTGCCATTTTATAAAAACCTCCCTGTGATATAATTGGTCTGCCATATAAAACCCATATGGCAGGGTTTATTGGAACAATGGCTATTATAAAAAATAACTGCCATTTTTATCTAAGTATAAATTTTTTATAGAAAAAAGTCAACGGAAATTCCTATTTTTTCTTATTTCACGTGAATAACAGTTACTATTCACAGCTACGCTGTTCATAGTAACTAGCAGTGCTTTCAGCACT
>CAJTXH010000096.1 GCA_910580005.1 uncultured Lachnospiraceae bacterium
GCTGCCAGGATTTACAGGAAGTCCGTCGATTTCAGCCTCTACTAAAGTTCCGCCAAAAGGTGTATTGTAAAAGTATACTGTGCCATTCAGCCGGCGGTTGTCTTTATTGCCAGTAATAACAGAATATGCACAAGGCTCTGGATTATTCCTTAAAAGGTCTTTCATAATATTAAAATCCTTTTTTAATTATTATATTCATGAAAAAAGTTCATGTTACGCCTCTTTCATCTAGCACAAATTAAAAAAGTGTACTTGAGGTCAGAATTGTAAAAATATATAGTGTATTTTTACAAATGGACGCAGGGTTTACATGTACAGCTAAATTATTCCATGGCACGCTTGCACTACGATATAATGACATGATGTTGGGGGTAAAAGCAGGCATCAATGCATGTTTACATGCAAATTGCTATCTACTGGCTTGACCCACCAAACACCGGCAAGAAGCAGATTTGCTTGCAAATATGCAGTATTGGGGGTGTGTTTTTGTAGTTTTTATGCCTTTTCTATGTAAATATGGTATAATTAGGAATATTATAGCCTATCGGATTCTCACCAAATAGGTTGAGGTTTGAATTTTGACAACTAAATATTGTGGGATTTAGATGATAGAAATCTGATTTCAATCCACACTCCCACAAGGGGAGTGACATGATGCCTGGTAGTTATGCTTTACGGTCAGTGATTTCAATCCACACTCCCACAAGGGGAGTGACTTCATCATTTTTATCTGTAACAACAATTTTATCAAATTTCAATCCACACTCCCACAAGGGGAGTGACTGCAGAAAAAATGAATTAACAACAGCAAGTTTGACATTTCAATCCACACTCCCACAAGGGGAGTGACTGAGTTTAGGCGGTTATTTGATGACTACTGCCAAATTTCAATCCACACTCCCACAAGGGGAGTGACTTCCTGGCGGTAAAGTTCCACTTTTTCATCATCTATTTCAATCCACACTCCCACAAGGGGAGTGACCCTACACATTATCCCAGTCAATCTTGCCTTGACTATTTCAATCCACACTCCCACAAGGGGAGTGACGACTGCTGTTACCCTGCTTCAGTTGCAGCAGGGCTTATTTCAATCCACACTCCCACAAGGGGAGTGACTGATATGTACACACTATCATGGCATCAGGAAGGGGAATTTCAATCCACACTCCCACAAGGGGAGTGACTCATAACCAAAACGGTATGTATCCAACAATCACCATTTCAATCCACACTCCCACAAGGGGAGTGACTATGTAACAAAATTGACAATTTTACACATGTATTTCAATCCACACTCCCACAAGGGGAGTGACAACATTACAAATCAAGGAGGAAAAAACAAAAAAATTTCAATCCACACTCCCACAAGGGGAGTGACGGTATCGGCAGGAAAAGGCATCTGACAATCCCAATTTCAATCCACACTCCCACAAGGGGAGTGACCGGCAGCTCTTTTATTCTAGGAGCTATTCATAACATTTCAATCCACACTCCCACAAGGGGAGTGACGTCAGACCTGGCAACATCTACATCATCTGTAACAATTTCAATCCACACTCCCACAAGGGGAGTGACAACAGGAGGCAATAACAACAGCGGCAGGATTACAGATTTCAATCCACACTCCCACAAGGGGAGTGACTTTTGCAGGCAGAAAAACAGCGGAAAGATTGGCAATTTCAATCCACACTCCCACAAGGGGAGTGACAAAAGATACTAAAGACAACAATAAAGGAGATAGTATTTCAATCCACACTCCCACAAGGGGAGTGACGCGATAACTATAAAAACTATGCAATTTAACACTTTATTTCAATCCACACTCCCACAAGGGGAGTGACAACCAGGCATTTACATATGGATTTTGACATGAAAAATTTCAATCCACACTCCCACAAGGGGAGTGACTTTACAATCGCAATTAGCGGACAAGGACAAGCTATTTCAATCCACACTCCCACAAGGGGAGTGACGATTTAAAGGCAGCAATTTTAAATTACCAGGAAATTTCAATCCACACTCCCACAAGGGGAGTGACTCGGCAGCTCTTTTATTCTAGGAGCTATCCACAACATTTCAATCCACACTCCCACAAGGGGAGTGACCTTGCTCATGCAGTCTTGCAGCTTGTGCAAGACCATTTCAATCCACACTCCCACAAGGGGAGTGACCGTAAGATACAGATACAGGCGTGAGCTTATTCGGATTTCAATCCACACTCCCACAAGGGGAGTGACGCATTTACGTTTATTTCATTTCGGAGAAATATTGATTTCAATCCACACTCCCACAAGGGGAGTGACCCATAGCATTAGCTGAACCAGTAATTCTCATAGAATTTCAATCCACACTCCCACAAGGGGAGTGACTCACTTCCTCGTCAATTCCTCATAGCACTTCTTATTTCAATCCACACTCCCACAAGGGGAGTGACGCAATGTTAGTTTAGGAGGACAATCAGCAGGGCGATTTCAATCCACACTCCCACAAGGGGAGTGACTTTATGGGACAAAAATAGAACTTGAAACAGATGCAATTTCAATCCACACTCCCACAAGGGGAGTGACGCGTTAATTGTGGAAAAATTAATCCTGTGCAAGATTTCAATCCACACTCCCACAAGGGGAGTGACTACTTTCAATTTAGTATTAACAAACTTTAGTTTTATTTCAATCCACACTCCCACAAGGGGAGTGACAAATATAGGGTGGCTGCTTGATGACACATGGGTTATTTCAATCCACACTCCCACAAGGGGAGTGACTCACAAGCAAGGCAATAGTAATAATTGCTTTCGGATTTCAATCCACACTCCCACAAGGGGAGTGACGATAGTTACCTTTAAGGCATTAACAGGCATTTCAAATTTCAATCCACACTCCCACAAGGGGAGTGACCAGAACTGCAACGCTAACTACCGTGCTTTGCATGATATTTCAATCCACACTCCCACAAGGGGAGTGACGTGGTTTTAACGCACTCACAGATAGGTTCAACCTGATTTCAATCCACACTCCCACAAGGGGAGTGACTATCAATTATGTTAAAAACACTATTTACACTTTATATTTCAATCCACACTCCCACAAGGGGAGTGACAGCAAAAGTCCACATATTTTAATCAAAATATGTATTATCTTCTGTACAAAATAACAAATAGTACAACAATTTTTAATTAAATTATTTTTTGAAATAACAAATTTACTATTTTATGCTGGTGCGAACCTCCTATTAAAATAATGTAAATTATACCACCGCACCTTTATATCATTAAAACTCCTTCTGCCTCATATGATGTTTTTGTTCCAAAGTGCTCTACTTTTGTCTGGTATTTATTACCTAAATAATAAAACCTTAAACTATCTTCTTGCTCATTTATTATTTCTATAAGCTTATCCTTAAATAACAATAATTGTGAAGCATCTAAAATACACTCAAATACGGAGTTCTGAACCCTTTGTCCATAATTTACACATTCCTTTGCAACTTTTCTAAGCCGTTTACGCCCTTCCGCATTTTGTGTGGAAACATCATATGTAACTAAAACTAATATACTTATCACCTACTTCCATAAAAATGGGGGATATTCTTCTAAATCACCACGTATTGTACGGGCAAGTAATAACGATTGTACATATGGTAATAGCCCCCATTCTATTTTCTCTTTTAAAAATGGATGTGTAATTGTTTCTTTCTTATGCTTCTGCCATGCATTAAAAAACACTTTTCTTCCTTCATCATTCAACATAACTGCATTGTCTTTCTGCTTCTCAAAATGTGCACCTTTAATTGTTTTTGTATTAATAAGTGTTAATACAAAACGTTCTCCTAAAACTGGTCTGGTTTCTTCCATCAGGTCTAATGCCATGGAGGCCCTGCCTGGTCTGTCCCCATGCATAAATCCAACATAAGGGTCTAGCCCAACACTTGATAGTGCATTAATATATTCTCCCGCCAGAACCGTGTAAACAAAAGATAATATAGCATTCACATTATCTTTTGGAGGTCTCCTGTTTCTGGTCTTAAATTTAAATGTATCCTTTTGATTGAGAAGCATTTCATCAAAAATAGAAAAATATTGTTCTGCTGCTTTTCCCTCAATTCCCCGGAGACTGTCTATGCTGGAAACTTGTCTGGCTTTTGGCAGTGTTTCATAAAGTGCATTTGAAATATGTTTTAGTTTGTCTGCATCAACCCTGTAAGCATGGTCACGTAATGTTCTTTCAATACTCCACCTTGCATTAAATATTTTTCCAGTTATCATATTTCTTGCATATGTAATACCTCTTTCTTCACAGTCTGAAATATGGTACTGTTCCTTCCGCAATAGTACATTTCCATATTCTTTTCCAACTGCCCTGGCTAAAAATTTCCCTCTTGGTGAATAAAAAGAAATTCCAATATTACGTTCTGCACATTTACCCATTAGCGAAGGGGATGCACCTTTATATGTAAAACAGACAATATTTTCTAATGTATGTAAAGGAAACCTGCCAAGTACCTGTTTATCCTTCTGGACTACAATATTTTCACCATCAAGCGTCAGATAACTTTCTTCGGTCATTACATATAATGTATTTAATAATTTCCTCACTATAGAATAAACCTCCATTATTTTTATTATATAACAACGCTATTCAAATGCTGCTATGAATATTTTGTTCTATATATGTACTAACCTTAATAGTTTTTTGTAGTTTTGGCATACACAAATTTTCTAATGAACACGCTTTACATTGTTTTGATGGTTTTACTTTTGGGGTATAGCCTTTATGGAATAAATCATGCATTTCATTACTTACCTTTTTTACTTCATTCCTTAAATCTGCATCAAAAATAACTTTGCTTCTTCTCCTGTTTTCGCCATAATATAAAAAGCCCTCATTTATATTTGTCTGGAACATCTCTTCCAGGCATATTGCCTGTGCACATATTTGCAGTTCGTCAGCATTATGTTCTTTTGGCTTGCCATGTTTATATTCAACAGGAACAATGCTCCATTTTCCATCATATCCAAATACTGTAATTCCATTTTTATCCTGGTGGAATTCAACCACATCACATTGCCCACTAAAGCCAAGTTCATGTGACGCAATACGCAGACCTCTTGTTACCAGCAAATCTCCCCTTTTTTCAAATGAACCTTCTTCATGTGCCTTTTTGTGCATTAACTCTCCAGCCGTAGTTTTATAATTTTCTTCCCATTGCTGCTCAATATGTATTAATGCCCACTGCCTTCTGCAGAATGCAAAATGCTGTATGCCTGAAAGCATAATATAGTCTTCTTCTGCATACATAAAATATGCTCTCCCTTTATTATAGTTTTTCTATGCACTCAACTCCATCTGGCATGTCTGCACTGTCAATTTCCACTTCATAATCCCCAAAACATCTTGCTGGTTTTGTTTCATCTTTGCGTTTAACCTTTATACGTTCAAATAACTGGTATGCTGGTGCATTACCAAATTCGCTGTTATGTTTAAATACAATAAGCTTTCTTACGGACATGTTTCCTCTTGCTGCTGAGTGGTCTAATTCAAACATATTTATAATTGCCTGCCATAAAAGTTCCAAATCCTCTTCACTAAAACCAGTTACTTTTCTTGCAAGGTTTGCAGAAATATATCCTTCTACATGGTATAAACCATAAGGTACAATATATTTACGCCCCATTTCTGTTTTTTTACCTTCTGCATCTTTTTCTGTAGTAATTGCTACCCTTGTTATTGTAATTTCCTGTGGAATAATTGCATCAACTGATTTTGCAAAACCAAGCTGTACAGGCCCACGTACCTGCCCGCAATTAAGGTTGTCTTTTACAAATGTTGTCATAACTGCACCAAAAGTACGGATATCAAAAAAGTTTTCACACATGTAATCCCTGACTTTTAAATCAAAATCTTCTGTTTTCTTTTTCTCCTCTTTAATTTTTTTAGGGTCTGCATTAAGGCTCTGGTATGCTTCTGCATCGCTGCGGTTTAATGGCACATTTTCTTTAATATATATCCTGTAACCATCCTCCCCTTCTTTTACTGCTTCTACATAATTACGTATTTTACGCTTAAGGCATACATCTGTTACAATCCCACAATTTGTTTCCATATCAATCCTTGGCATATTTCCTGCATCCGGGTCACCATTTGGATTTCCATTTTCTACATCAAATAATACTACAAAGTCATATCTGTTTTTAATTATTTCACCCATTAATTAGTCCTCCTGCTCTTTTATATTTTCTTTGTTATCTTCCTTTTTATTTTCATTTTTACTAAACCTTTCCTGCTGCTGGTGGTAATATCCAAGCATAAAAATACCTTGGTCTTCCAAAGAAAGATATTTGGGAAAAGTTGAATGTATCTTATTACATAACCCACTTAACTGCTTTTCTAACTTTATATGCATTCCTTTTTTATCACGCTTCAAAACATTAAGATGGCTGTTTGCCAGCCTTAACATCTGTGGAAATACTACTGATGGTGTTGTGCTGGCTGAATTGAAATACCTTTCTTTTACTGTTTCTTTATCTATTGCCTGGAACTGTATTTCTTCCAGGGTTTCAAACAGCCTGCCTAATACGTATGGTACATATTCTGTATCCTCATTTAATTTCATTGTATCTGCTGCCTCCTTTTTATTGGTAAAATTTTTTATTATATATGCCTTTATAAATGCTGCCCTGTTACGGTTTACCTTCCGTTCTGAGTGTATCCTTAACATCATATTATTATATACACCTGCAGGATAAGGCCTGTTCTCTAAAACAGCACGCATTAAAGCACCACTTAAAACCGGCTGTGGCTGTTTTTTTGTAGATTTCTTATTCACCGTTTCATATAGCAGTTCCCTTATACTTGGAAATTTCTTTTTCTCAAAAACAGGGCTTTCTATTTCCATCCTTTTATAATGTTCTTGTATATTGGAAATCATTTTTCCAAACGTTCCACTATAAAAGAAACGTATTGATATACGTGCTACACTTGGTGACAAGCCTAAAATATAAAATGGCACATCTGGATTTAATTCTGTCTCCAGATATCCTGCCTGCTCTCCTGCTGCTATACGTGACATTGCCAAAAGCAGTTTATCTTCTTTATTTTCATCTTCTCCGTCAAGCAGCTGTGACATAAAATCTACATAAGCGCTTTCACTTTTTTCTGTTTTGGCCCAGAATACAGTAGTTGCATCCCCTATCTGCCTGTGATGCCCACTGTCTGACAGTAAATAATTCAATGCTTGTCCATAAGCATTTGCAACCTCCTGGCAGACTGGTGCATTATCCCCTTGTTCCTTTCCATAAGATTCAAATGCGCTTCCATTAAACGAAACTAACATTGCACCACTTGAATTTGCACCCTGTATACCTTTAAATTGAGGGTGAAGTCTTGCCACTTGTGCTAACTTCCCACTTACAAGACAGCGCCTTATGCATGCCCCTTCACTGTCTACATAACTGGAATTCCATATATTTCTTACTTCTTCATTTGCTAATATTTCTTTTGATGTTTCATAAGAACGGAATACCAGGTTTGCCTTTTCAATTTCTTTCCAGTTCACCTGGAAAATATCTTTATTTTTATCAAAATCCCATGTTTTAAAAAAACTGCAGATACTTTGTGCAATCTTATCCTCTGAATTTCCAAGCATTTTTATATGGTATTCTGCAGATGCCTGGAAACATTCCCCTGCCTGCTTTTTATTTTTTTCATCTGATGCCTGGTTATTTGATGAAATCCATACTCCCAACAAATACTTTGCATTATCACATAAATAATACGGCTTTGGCGTTTTACCAGAACGCCCGCTATGTATAGGAACCATCCTTTTATCTGGCACAAGGACTTTTCTTTTGCCACGCTCTTCCTCTTTTTCAATAGAAAAAATGCTTTTTACCTGGCCACTGTAATCTATTGTAACTAAATATGAAACTTTTTCATTTGCCCATCCCTCTTTCCCAACTTTTCCTTCATCTAAAAGCTGTCCATAATAATCTGCCAGTTCACCAAGAATCATTTTAACACCTCACAATCTTTTAAGTCCAGCTTCCCATCTTGTAATACTGCATGGAAAAACATAGGCTCTATTCCATTTTCACCGTTGTAATCCATGTCATACAGCATATACCCTAAATCTTTCTCACCTTTATAAGCTGTCTGGACTTTCTCTTTATTATCCCATATACGGAAAAATGCTGGAAATTCCCTTACGCCTAAATATGGTGTATGGTAACACTGTCCCCTTTGCAGGCGTCTTTTTAAAATATCCTGGAACTTTCCTGGATTATCTGTTTCATTAGCCTGTGAAGTAATATTAAAATGTGCTTTTATAACATAATGCACATTTTTTAAAACCAGGGCTGCCCTTTGCTGTATTGAATCCGAAGCAGATAAATAAAGAGCATCTTTATTACCATTACGCATAACTTTTTTGACATTGCTGCCACTTATCTTATCTTTAACTTCATTTCTCCGTATGTTTGCAGTCTGTATTGTATTACATATATAAATTTCATCTATAATATACTTAATACCTGGATGCCAGTAAACTGCCTCTAAAATCCCCCTGGCGGCTGAAGGTGTTATGCAGTCATATGTTACACGTTCTGTCTTAAACTCTGGACGGTTAAATGCTGCATACTCCCCCCATACTTCATACATAATTGACATTGTGCTGCCTCCTTTCCTAAATTATCATTGCACCATCTGTTTTTTCATAAACTAATCCTTTATCCCCTGAATACATATACAAGTTTTGTAAAACCGCAATTCCATCTAAAATTTCGTAACTGTTTCCATCCTGCAACATGTTTTTATATTCATTTTCATAAAGATTAACCGAGTAAACACCTAATTCTTGTATAATACTTTTAAAACTTTCCTGGTTATCAATTTTGTATTGCAATTTTTCTACAAGCTGGCACGCCTCTTTATCTACTGGAATTATAAGCATTCTTGTATCAGAATCTATCATATGGAATACTTTTGCTATCTCTTTAAATGGCATCTTAATACCATTTAGCCCTTTATCAAAACTTTCTACAATATTATTAGTATCAAGTAAATTTATATCTAATGACTGTAATGTTTCAAAATAATATTTCACTGGCTCTAAACCATCATATACACCATATTTATCAAATGTTTCATCAGTTATTGCAATATTTTTTCCAAGCATCTGCGGTATTTCACCCAAGGCAAACACCCATACAATACTTTCTTTTGCATTTCTTTTTCCTTCACGGTTGCATCTTCCTGCTGCCTGTATTATAGAATCAAGCCCTGATTTTTCCCTGAATACTACTGGAAAATCAATATCAACTCCAGCCTCCACAAGTGAGGTTGATACTACCCTGCATGTTTCTCCTTGTATTAATTTTCTGCGTATAATGTCTAATGTTTTTTTTCTGTCAGATGGTGTCATATATGTAGATAAATGGAAGCGTCCTTCTTCCTCTGACATATCATATAACTTATGTGCTTCTGCCTTTGTATTAACAATTACTAAAACCTGGTTTTGTGCATTAATTTTTTGTAATAAATCCTGTTCTGTTACATCTCCTAGTTCCTTAATCTCTGTACGTTTAAGTTTCCTGAAAATTTCTATATGGTTATGGCAGATTTCTTTCACAAAATAAGGTTTTAACCATTTTTCTATAGCAGGCTGTGTGGCTGTACATAAAACCACACTTACCTGGTAGGACTTTAGCAGCATCTGGACAGCTTTAACGCATGGCAGCATTACATGTAATGGTATCATCTGCACTTCATCAAAAATAATAACACTGTTTGCAATATTATGCAGCTTGCGGCACTTGGAAACTTTATTAGAATATAATGATTCAAAAAACTGTACATTAGTTGTGACAATAACTGGTGCATCCCAGTTTTCAATAGACAGTTTATGTTTTTCATATATTTTACTATATACTTCATCATCCTGTTTTCCAGATTCCAGAAGCCCTGTACAATAATGTGCTAAAACATTTTCTTTGCCCAGGATATTTTGAAAAACTTGTACATTTTGTTCAATAATGCTTGTATATGGAATTACATAAATAATTCTTTTCATATTATTTTGTACAGCATGTTGTAAAGCAAATGCCAGGGAGGATATTGTTTTTCCTCCGCCTGTTGGTACTGTCAGGCTGTAGCATCCCCTTTTTCCTTTTCCTTCTGAAAGACATTGTTCTAAAATTTCTGTACGGATTTTATTAAGTACTGGGGTCTGTTCTGTAATTGTACGCCACGGTTTTATATATTCTAAAACCTTCTGGTAAAGCATCCCAGCTGTTTCATAGTTTCCCCTGTCTACACTGCCTTGCGCCATAAAATCCTCTGTATCCAGAAAATCCCCATCAACTAGTGCCGAAAAAAGCATTCTGGTAAAAAACCCTTCTTCAAAAGGCTCTAATGCAGGTTCTGTAATCTTTTTAATCTTTATTTCATTTTCATAACAGGAATATGGCTCTATTTCCCTGTTTTTTATCCTTTCTAACAGGTTAGAATTTGTTAAATCCCATCCATTTGGCAGTCCGCCATGATGCCCTGCAACTGCAAATGCCCCAGCTGGCATCCGGAGCTTTTGCATCTCTTTCGCACCTGCCGTAGAATGGTCAGTCATTATTTCATGCTTTCCCCTGATTTTTTGCTGGAACGCATCCGAATACTTTCCAATATCATGTGCCAGTCCTGTCTGGTAAGCATAATCCTGCGCATCCAGATTTTCAATTCTATAATCTGCACAAAAACCAGCCGCCAGCTTTGCAACCTTCTCAATGTGCTCTTTTATTGTCTGTTCCTTCTGCATATCAATATTTATATGCGCTATTTTCTTGTCCTCCATAAACCATCCTTCCATTATATAGTATTATCTTTATAATATTGTTTAGTTAATTAATATAATTTATATTGTATTTTTAATTTTTTATTGTAATTTTAACCCTAAACATATTATAACAAAATTTCTACAAAAAACAACAAAAAAGTTTGTTTACAATTTGTCCATTCATAGTTACTATCCGTGTTACTATTCACAGTCAATTAAATTCGAGGATTTTTGACACGTTTTTTTCGTC
>CAJTXH010000097.1 GCA_910580005.1 uncultured Lachnospiraceae bacterium
TGGCATAGGGATTTATGCGCCATTACGTGGGCTGATGTAGCGAAAGCGTGCCCTGGAGTGTAATATTAACTGGACACGGAAACCCTGCGTCCGTTGCCATCCAAAGGATAACTGTAAATTACAACAATAACTATTGCAAATTTTACTAATATATACTATTATATTCGTATAAGCCCAGTGCTGTTTCCTATAAACATTACATACATTTTTCCATGCAAGGCCCTTATTTAAAAGGGTCTTAATTGTTACCATAGTACCTCCTTAACTACACCAGCTATTGTAACACAACACAGGAAACCTGTATGTATCTGCCCGTATAGGAACTCCTGGCTTGCAGGTATTCCAGCGTACCTGCATGGCACTTTGTTTCCACAATATTTTATAGAAAGGAATAATAGTATGAGAAAAAAAATAGCAACACTGCTAACTGGCTGCCTGCTTCTGCAGTCATTAACAGGTTTTGTTGTACCAGCCCACATGGCGTCTGCCAGGACTGCCAAAGCCGGGATACTTTCTGAAGTAAAAAAAGCTGCAGCTGCAAATACTGGAAACCTGGAAATAGAAGTACGCCCTTTCCTTGAATATACAGGTAAAGTATCTGTAGAATTTAATGGAGAAACAAAAGAACTGGATTTTGCAAATAAATCCGCTTCACTGGCAGCACGTTTTGAAAACGTAAAAGCAGGTGAAGGAACTGTCACTGTAAAAGCTGATAAATTTGCTACATATACCCAGAACGTTACAGTTGAGGCAGGATGGTCACATAAACTGCTTGTATGTGCAACAAAAGTTGACACAGGCAGTCCAGAAACAAATCCTGGATGGATGCAGGCAGGTGATGTTAACGGGGATGGTAAATTAAGTGAAGCTGATACCTCAAGCCTTCTAAACTCAATACGGGAAAGTACATCAAATAAAGGTTTTGATTTGAATAATGATGGCAAGATAGATATTGCTGATTTACAGTTAACCGTACAAAACCTTGGTGAAGCACCACAACAGTCATTAGTTGAAAAATTGTGGATTTATAATGATGTAATACCAGTTGGGGGTACATCTGGTGATGTATCAGGCCTGGCTTCAGGCAAAGGTGCTAAACTTACACCAGCAGATAACGCAGATATTTCAGAGTCTAACCCTGTAAACCTGCAGTTTAACCTTACTGATGGCAGTGCAGGCGCACCTGGAATCGGAGGAATGAAAATTTTATCACCTTTTATAGATGAAAATGGAGAAACCATAAGTGACATTGAATCTGGAGAAGTTATAGTTGAAGAAGAAAATGGCACTAAAATACCAATTTCTTTATCAAACCAGGCTGGCACTAATACCAGGAAAGCCAGTGCAAAGCTTCTTAAAGCTTCTGCAAGGGCAGCAACTGTAAAAACTGAATCTGATGGTTCACTTGTCCTGGATTTTGGCGGCCAGATTGCAGTAAAAAGAGTTACCATTAGAATTAATGGTGTAAGAAAAGCTGATAAAAAACTTGCTGATATCGCTAAAGTAGAGTTTGTCAATGATATGGAAAAAAGAATTCCAGAACCAAAGCTTGACATACCATCTATGGCAGAACCCAGACCTGGTAATGAACAGCTTGATGTATCATGGACACCGCAGAATAATGTAACTGGTTATGAACTTTATGTAAAAGGCCCGGCTGGAAAATCAGAAGAAACTCTTGAAGGCACTATTAAAGTTCCTGGTAACAAATACACTGTCAGCTCTATTAACAATGAATCACTAATTAACTTTGAAACTTATACACTTAAAGTACGTTCTGTTAATGGTGGCTGGAAGAGCCCATGGTCAAAAGAAATAACTGGAAAGCCAGAACCTCAGGATAAACCAGACCCACCTGACAATTTAAAATTAACCGGTGGCCGTGATTCAATTAATGCTGTATGGAAAGATATGGATGATTCCAGTGGCTATATGGTTTACTACAAGAAATCAAGTGAACCTGACAGCAAATTCCAGCCAGCAGTTACAGGTTTTGTACCTGATGAAAAGACAGGCGGCACTGGCATGATTACAACCAACAGCTTCAAAATTGCAGGTCTTGCTGAAGATACAGAGTACACAGTTTATGTTACTGGATGGAACCAGCTTGGATGGGGAAAACCTTCTTTGAAATCCCTTTGTAAGACAAAGAACTCCAACCCTCCACAGCTTCCGGCTTATAAACTGTTAAATACTTCTAAAGGTGAAGGTGTAGTATCAGCCCATATATTATCAGCAGCTTATGGCGGCCATGGTTCTGCTAAAATGATTGACAGCCCTCTTGATACAGAAGCAAAAAGCGCCCTCGGAGTTGTAGACAATAACTATAATTCATACTGGGTTAAAAATGACTGGGATGATGGTGTAGCTTACCCGGCAAATGACAGAGGCATAAACATAACCCTTGATGCTAACTACAAAATGAATTTTATGGCATTTGCAGCATATGAAGAAGCAGCGCCTCTTGAATATGCGAGAATTGATTACTGGAATTCTAATGAAAACAAACAAAATACAATTGGCGCACGTCTTATAAAGAAATTTGATGTCAATGAGCACCAGTTCTATATTGTTAAATTTGACAATGCAATAACTGCTAATAAAATACGTTTATGTGTTGGCAGAAGTTATACAAGAGCTGAGATGAGGATAGGAGAAATCCGCTTTTATAATTATGATTCACTTGAAGATGACATTATGGGTCTTTATTCAGACGAAATGCATTCTACCTTAAAAAGTGATGTAACATTAAGCACAATTGAAGCATTAGAAAAACGCCTGGAGAAACCTGACAGTGAAAGTGGTGAAAAACATCCTCTTTATAGTGAATTAAAACTTGAACTTAAAACTGCAAAGGATATTTTAAACGACAATCCTTCGCCTTCTTATGAAGTAATTAATACTATTACCAGCAAGAAAGACGGGCATCTTGGATTTGGTGGTTTAAACCCTTGGCAGCCGCTTGGAAAGACTGTTTATAAAGGTGAAACCCTTGTTGTATATGTAGGGCATAATACAAAGAGAACTGGAGATTCAACAAACCTGGACTTAATAATGACGCAGTACCATGCTGAATCAAACAGCCTTTCAAAGTCTTCTTCTGCACTTAAAATAGGCAGAAATGAAATTACAGTACCAGAAGTTGCAAGTGTTGATTGTGAACATGGCGGGCAGCTTTATGTTGCATACAATGGAAATAGCACTGCCGATAAATATGCTGTACGTGTACTTGGCGGAAGTGATATTCCTGTCTTAAATTTATATAAAAAGACAGGCGCTGAAAGAACATCTGCCATAAGGGCTTATGTTGACAGCCTTGAAACATATGCAGCAAATATTGAAGCAAAACATGCAGAACTCCACAAAGGTAAAGCTAAACCTGTAGATTATGACTATGACAAAACTAACTGTATCCTGAATGCAACTGATATTATGATGGAAAAAATGATGTACTCACTGCCAGCAACACAGGTATGGTCACCATTATCATCTAAAGATGACAAAGTTGCAGCGCTTGATGCTTCATTAAAAGCAATGGAAGATACTATGTCTTTATTCTACCAGCATAAAGGCCTTAGTAATGATGCAGGTACAGTAAAGGGCAATAATGCACTTCCTTCACAGCACTTAAATATCAGGTATATGAGAATGTTTGCTGGTGCATTTATGTACGCTTCTGGCAACCATATTGGTATTGAATTTGGTTCAACTGGATTAGCAAGTGGTTCTGCTGGCATGTCCAGCCTTGGATGGGGTATTGCCCATGAAATCGGCCATGATATAAACCAGGGCACATATGCTGTTGCAGAAATTACTAATAACTATTTTGCACAGCTTCTTACAGGCAAAGAACGTTACAAGCTTGAAGATGTTTACAAGAAAGTAACTTCAGGAACTGTTGGCAAGGCATCCAATGTATTTACACAGTTAGCATTATACTGGCAGCTTCATCTTGCATATGATGACCAGAAAGATGACCATTATACTTATGATAATTATGAAGACCAGTTTAACAACCTGTTCTTTGGACGCATAGATACATATTCAAGAAACCCAGATAAAGCACCTCAGGCAGGACTTAAATTAGATGGCGGTGCAGACCAGAATCTTATGCGTCTTTCATGTGCTGCTGCTAATAAAAACATCCTTCCGTTTTTTGAACGCTGGGGCATGGTACCTGATGCCGCCACTACTGCTTATGCAGCAAAATATGGCAGTCCGGATACCAAAGCACTTTATTATGTAAATAAAGATGCAAGGGATTACCGTGTAGACCATCCTGGTGAAGCAGGAACTATAAAAGACAGGAATGTTATAACAGCTGCTACTGCATCAGCAGTTTCAAACAAGGTAGAAGTTTCTATTGAAACAAATGAGGATACAAGTTTAATTCTTGGATATGAGATTATACGAAGCATGACAAGTAATGGTGTTACAGAGTCACAGGTAGTTGGATTCCAGCCTGTAAACACTGCTGGCAGCACTACTGTATTTACAGACACTATATCTACTGTAAATAACAGGGTAATGTCCTATAAAGTTAAAGCAGTCGATAAATTCCTTAACTATTCTAACGAGGCAGAAGCAGGCCAGGTTAAGATACAAACAGAAGGCATACTTGATAAGTCATTATGGACGGTAGAAACAAATATGGTATCTGATGAGGATATAGAAATTAAAACTGGTGAGGATGACCCTGACAGTGGCTATAATGAGAAAAATCCTGGAAGTGTGGCAGCAAAGACAGAACATACTATTGACAGGATTATTGATAATAATGCTGCAACCATTTATACAGGTAAAGCTCCTGAAACTGGCACGGCAGAAATTACTATTGACATGCATGATACTAAAGAAGCCACTTCCCTTAAATATTCTGGAACTGCCTTAACTAATGCAGAAATATCAGCCAGTACAGATGGAAGTACCTGGGAAACTGTAAGCACATGGTCTAAAACCACACAATCCGGTTCTTCCACAATGGTATGGTTTGATGCTGTTGAGGAAGGACAGCGTAAGAGCTGGATTGGAACTTATGATGCAAGATATATTAAATTAACTATTACTGGCATAAATGAAATTTCTATTAATGAAATAGAAATATGTGGGCCTACTGGTGATAATATTGAATTCCTTGCATCAGACAATGGTACGCCATCTATTGGTATACTTAATGCTGATTTTAAGTATGGTGATAATGCAAAAGACATTATCCCTGCAGGGTCATTAATATTTACAGGAACTTATAAAGGAAACCCTGCATATAACATAGTTATGTTATATGACACTGAAGGTAATGTAATAGGTGCAAAAGATGGTAAAACCAATGCAGGACAGGTAATACTTGCAGATGTCCCTGCTGATGGAAAACTTGGCGAAACCTCAGATGGAATATGGGTATACTATGTAGAACCTGGACAGTTTGATGCAGCTGCACTTGCCGGCACAGGTGTGCATGGTGAATTATACCGTGTTGATAATGCATCAACACTTGAAGGTGAGCGCATTACTAGTGATACACTTGCTATCCAGATTCCAGCAGAACTGCCGCCAATTACATTAACAGGCAATACTGTCCAGGAAGGAGGTAAACCATGAAAAAGTGGATTAGTTGCATACTTTTGTCCGCCCTTCTTATTACTGCCATCCCTGTTTACCATGTAAGGGCAGCAGGGACAGAATGTACTGGAAAGCTTGTGGCAAGCGGAAGTAACATTAATGTATCACTTTCATTTCCACTGGCTGCAACAGAAGAAATCACATCTTTACGTTTTAAGTTAAAGGTTTCTATAACTAGTGGTAAAATGACTGAACCTGTATTCCAGTTTAATAATGCAATAAAAAGTGAAGTAAAAGACAGCAAGATAATTAGTGACAACGGCAATTACATAGCTGATATTATAATGTCTGGTAAAAAAGACCAGCTTGTTTTCCCTTCAGATGGGCAGGCTGATATTGGAACTCTCTCCCTTAAGCCATCTGGAAATGTTTACAAAATTTCAACACAGTTTACAGGAATAAACGGTGAAATCCCTTCCGCAGAATATGTTACAAAATCTGGGCAGTCTGCAGTAGAAATACCACTTGTAAATACAGAGATAAGAGTATTAGAGGGAAATTCTTCAGGACAGACATCTTCTTCTGGAGGATATGCCCCATCTGCAACTAAAAAACCAGATGCATCTGCTTCTCCGTCTGCTGCCCCTTCCGCAACACCATCAGCTACAGGGACACCAAATACCAGCCAGACCGGGCAGCCTTCACCTTCAAGTTCCAGTGCCCCTGGAACACCAGAAGAACCAGGCGCAGATGCTATATTTGACAAGGATAAGAAACCTTCCATGTCTGTTTCAGCTAAAAAAGGGTCACGTGTTGCGACATTTAAATGGAATATAATTGATGGTGCAGATGGTTATATTTTCTATAGTGCTTCTGGAAAATCTGGCAATTATAAGAGAATAAGGACTATTTTCAAACCAGAAAGAATTTCCTGTAATGTTACGATGGCTTATGCCTCCTCTTACTCACTCAGGATGCGTGCATTTAGGATATCAGAAGATGGAAGCAGGATATTTGGGCAGTACAGTAAAGTTAAGAAATTAACAACAGCCCCAGCTAAAGTAAAAGGTGTTAAAGCAAGGATTTCTGGTACCAGGGTTAACCTTTCCTGGAAAAAGGTTAAAAATGCAAAAGGCTACCAGATTTATGCAAGCAAGAAAAAGAGTGGCAGCTACTCCCTTGTTAAAACACTTAAAAAAGGTTCTGTTTTAAAGACAACTATTAAAAATAAAAAGAACTATAAATATTTTAAAACAAGGGCATACGTAAATAATGCATCTAAAAAACGTGTATATGGAAACTTCTGTACAAGTGTAAAAGCTAGATAATATTTACAGAAAAACTATATACATATACAGCATTTACATTTGCTGTACCATAAAAAACGTGGAAAACAAAATGCCAAATTAAAAAGAAGAACCTGTTTATACATGTAACCAGGTTCTTCTTTTAGTGCATATTTTTATTTTAGTAAAATATAATATATATAACTTAAACTATCCAGAAAATTTCTGTAGAAATGAGGTATAATGAAACTATCTAAGAAAACTTCCATTTTTACAAAAACTGCACTTTCGCTGCTGGTTTCTTTTTCGCTTATTTTATGTAACGCAAAACCATTTGCTGCTGCACAGCCAGCCGCCAGTGAGCCCCCTTCTCCACAGGAAGGTGTATCCATACTTGCTAAGGCAGCAGTCCTTATAGAAAATAACAGCGGCAGGATTTTATTTGAGAAAGAAAAAGATACTGAACTTGTCCCTGCAAGCATTACTAAAATTATGACACTTCTTCTTATATTTGAAGCACTTCATAATAAAAAAATAACTTTAGATGACAGTGTTTCCACAAGTGAATATGCTGCATCAATGGGAGGCTCACAGGTTTTCCTTGAACCTGGTGAAACACAGACTGTTGATACGATGATAAAATGCATAAGCATAGCAAGCGCAAATGATGCGGCAGTTGCCATGGCTGAATATATAAGTGGCTCTGAAACGGAATTTGTAAAAAAAATGAATGAAAAAGCAAAAGAACTTGGCATGGTACATACAAGTTTTAAAAACTGTAATGGTCTTGATGATTCAATACAAAGTGGGCACTACAGCAGTGCTTATGATGTAGCGCTTATGTCAAGGGAGCTTATTACAAAATACCCTGAAATTTCCAATTACTCTACTGTATGGATGGATGAAATTACACATACAACAAAAAAAGGCACTACCCAGTTCGGTCTTACAAATACCAATAAATTAATACGTACATATAATGGCATTACAGGGCTTAAAACAGGTTCAACATCCAAAGCAAAATACTGCCTGTCTGCAACCGCAGAACGCAATGGCGTAAGCCTTACCGCCGTAATTATGGCAGCTCCAGACCCCAAAGAAAGGTTTGCAGAAGCAGCATCACTTCTTGACTATGGGTTTTCAAACTGCACAAATTACTCTGAAAAAGCATCTAAAATACGCATAAAACCACAAAAAGTAATTAACGGCATAAAAGACCAGATAAATTCAGAAATAGCAAGGGATTTTTCTTATACTTTATGTGGCAGTGAGTCATCAGATAAAATTGAAAAAAAGATTACGTTTATGCCTGATATTAAAGCACCTGTAAAAAAAGGTGATAAAATTGGGGATGTAGTTTATATACTGAATGGAAAAGAGATAGACAAAATCCCGGTAAAAGCATCAGAAGATATAAAAGAAGCAGGTTACATAACACATTTACAAAGATTGCTTAAACGGCTTTTAATGGTGTAAAACCTGCTGTCTATAAAACTAATATATAAGCAAGTAAAGCAGACCATCAAAATCATTTCCACCACCCAATTTCCAGTTATATTATTATCATGTGGTTATTATAAATTTACAATAACAGATTTTAAGTGCCAGAACCAGAATATTCCATAAAAAGGGTACTTTGGCATCGCCGGCATTTAAGTCCCTGTGTCACAGGAAAAACGTAAGTTTTTTAGGACACAGGGACTTTATGTACCGCTGTGTATGCCATCGTAGCGGAAGCGTACCCCTGTATGGAAATTTGGCTCTGGCACCTAAAACCGTCCGTCCGCCAATTTTACACAACACATAAAATAACTGCAAATTCCACTAACTTTCCTCACTTGCACCAGTATCATCATTAATAAATGTCCCATACTCAAATGGCTTTTTGCTGTCATACTCAAATATAAACTTATTAAGTGCCTCTGCATTGTTGGCAAGGTTGCGCTCAGAAGACACACCATCTGTAAGTACAAGTGATGAACCACATGAATATTCACCATCATATGAAGTCCTGAAATAACCTGATATTGGTATCTGAAGCTGTGTAACCTCTGTCGTGCCCATCATAATTACATCCTTCATATATTCCATTATATTATCATTTGTAAGGTCTGTTGTAACATATTCACCAAGAACTTCATTAGCAAGTTCAATCCACTTTGAACGTGACAGTGATTTAAGCTTGCCAAACACACACTTAATAACTGTACGCTGCCTCCATGTACGGCCATAATCATCCATAAGTCCTGTAATTGTTTTAACACTGCCCTTACGTATACGGCAGTAACCAAGTGCCTGGTTGCCATTAAGCCTCTGCTTGCCAGGCTGGACATTCCTGAAACGTTTCTTTGAAATATAATTAGTTGTATTAAGGTAAGAAGCCTCTGACTCTGTAAGTTCCACTTCTACCCCGCCAACTGCATTAACAATCTTCTCAAATGCATTAAAGCCAACCTCTACATAACCATCAAGCTCAATATTGAAATTCTGTGCAATAGTTTTATATAAAAGCTGTATACCACCAAAAGAATTAGCAGCATTCAGTTTATTTACACCATGTCCAGGAATATCAACTACCATATCCCTCATAAGTGATGTAAGTTTAAGGTTTTTATGTTTTGTGTCCATAGTAGCTATAATCATTGTATCAGTCAGACCTGATGCATCATAACCCTTCTCTTCCCTGTAGTCATTACCTACAATAAGCACATTGACAACATTCTCATCAGAATTAACCTTAATACCGCTTAAATCAACATCTTTAAGTGCTGTATCATAATCCCTGTTTATGTGGTTTAAAGTATTATTTAAAGTAACATGCGCCTTTGCAACAAAAAAACCTGTAACGCCGCTTATAACCAGCAGCAATGCCATAATAATTTTCTTTAACATATCTAAATCTCCAATCAATAGAATTTTCAGCTCTCCTTGGGCTCTTTAAATATAAATTCACCTTGTCCGTCATATTCAAAAATAAACTGTTCCAGAACCTCTTTATTCTTTTCAATATCTGGTTCACCTGATACTCCGTTGGTAGGTACAATATATTCACTAGAACCAAACTCACCTTTCGGGGCTATCCTGAAATATGGGTTCTGTGGTATCTGAAGCTGGCAAATATCAGTAGTGCCCATTGTTGCAACATCTTTCATATACTTTAAAATCTGGTCATTATCCAGGTCAGTGGCAACATATCCCAGAACTTTATCTGCAATATCATACCACTTTGCCAGTGGCATTGTTTTAAGCTTTCCAAAAGCAGAACTTAAGACTGCCCTCTGTCTCCATGTACGCCCATAATCATCAATAAGGCCGCTTGCAGTCACTACAGGTTCACCAATCATATCAATCCCCTTACGTATACGGCAATAACCAAGTGCCTGGTCACCATTAAGTACCTGTTTGCCTGCTTTCAAGCCCCTTCTGTTCTTTTTTTTCTGGATATAATTAGTTATGCTTAAATACCTGGCTTCTGTATCAGTAAGTTCCACTTCTACCCCGCCAACTGCATTAACAACTTCCTTAAATGCCTCAAAATCAACTTGTACATAACCATCAAGCTTTATATTAAAATTATGTGCAATGGTCTTATATAAACTTTTAACTTCACCCTCATGGTTGGTAGCAGCATTAATTTTCTCATAACTGCCAGAAGCTGGCACATATACACGCAAATCCCTCATAACCGATGAAAGTTTAAGCGTGCCATGTTTCCTGTCCATAGTGGCAATTATAATAACATCCGTCAGCCCACGTTTATTAGAATAGTATTTTTCATCACGCCTGTCGTTTCCAATAAGAAGTATATTAACAATATCATTATCAGATTTAACCTTAATCCCATTTAAATCAACAGAAGAAAGCTTAGAATTATAATCCCTGTTCACATGGTTTAATGTCTTGTTAAATGTAACCCTTGCTTTCGCCACAAAAAAGCCAGCTGTACCACTAATAACAAGGAAAAGCAATATAAAAATAATTTTAACGCTGCTTTTAACCCGGCTTTTTCTCCTTTTTGGTTTCCTTACATTATTATTGCCCATATATGATGCCCTCCAAAATAATATTTCTATTATACATTCCTTATTATAACTGTACATACTGTATATTGCAACGTAATTATTATATTTTAATATAATTGTAAATAAAAGGTGTTACTATTCACAGCTACGCTGTTCATAGTAACTAGCAGTGCTTTCAGCACTGG
>CAJTXH010000098.1 GCA_910580005.1 uncultured Lachnospiraceae bacterium
ATGCCGCTGTGTTATTGCCCCATGTCCTCCACCCGTTAAAATTCAGCGCAGTAATTACGCCACACCCATTAACTGTATTTGCCATTGGCAATGTAAGCATTACTTCTGTATTGCTAGCATCATCAAGTACAAGCCCACTTATTGCAATTTTTTTATTAGATGCTGCCAATGATGGCACATCATCATTTGCAATATCTGTAGAAGCCACCAGGGCAGCAAAAACAGCTGAATAGTAAAACACAAGTTTCCCTATCTTTACCATAGGCCATAAAACAGCTTCATGTGTCCCTGCCATTACATTGTCTTCTTTAAGTTTTTTAACCTGTGTATACAGTTTTGCGCCTTTTTCTGTGCAGTCCAGGTCAACCACATTTTCGCATCCAAACACGCCGTTAATGCTGGAACTCTTAACCTGCATTGCGGCAGCTACCAGTGGGTCAGCTGACCATCCAGGGCATACAATAATCCCTGGCGTTATCCCAAATGATAGGAATACATCCTCGATACATTCAAGGCCTGTATTGTGCCCGGTAACTGAATCATAACCGCCAATAATATCTTCCGTCCTGATAAGGGAAGGGTCAATTTTCCTGCCTGTAACTACAATTTCATTAACAGACTGGTCTTCCAGGATTATATCCAGGTATCCATCATTATCAAATGACAGGATATAGTCTTTCCCCTGTTCCAGAAGTGTTTCACCTGAATGTACTGTAATTTCCGCTTTTAGCATACCTGTTATCTCCAGTTTTGCCAAACCGTTTACCACTTTTAATGTTTCTTCCCCAACGCTGCTTACGTGCTTTGCAGGGTCTAATACATTAACCAGTATTACCGGGCTTACGGCAAAAACATTGAAAAATGCATATACCGCCTGGCATAAAGTATACATGAACTTTGACCTGTCTTTGCTGCACCTTCCCCAGTCATATGAAAAACCAATGGCAGCATCCGCATCTTTCCTCTGTGATGCAAGCACTGGGACATTGACAGCACTGTACGGGTCATCCAGAAGGTTTACCGGTGCCGCCCCTACAATGAACGCTATGGCAGATGTCCCATTTTCAGGTATCTTCACCTTTGTAGCATTTTCAACAGCAGTTATTCCATGTTCGTATAATGCACTACTCATAAGCATTTTCTCCTTTATCTATTTCCGCCATTTCCTTTGCAGCATTATCATAAAGCTGTTTATACATCCCACCCTGTGCAGCAGATTTTACTGCCCCCGGCAAATCCTTTAACGGGACAAACAGCCTCATTATGGCAGGGGATGTCCCTGCCTTTTCTGTAATTTCCGGTGGGATTCCATTCTTAAAAATTGTATTTTTTGAAATTATGTTTTTAAAATCTGGCCCTATGTACACAACTGTTTCTTCCTGCTGTGCAGGCTTTACAGATGTAGCCGCTGCAGATGTTTTATCTCCAGGCGTATTTGCATGGACCGTTTTCCCTGTTGCTTTTTTAGAAACTTCACTCATGCATGTATGCACTCCTTTCCATATGTCAGTGTGTTAAATTTTAATGCCAGGCTTCCATAGAAGCACGGGCATGTTATATCATCCGGCTCCTGCAGGCTCCATTCCATCGGGAACTGGGCAATAAATTTATTTGCCAGTATATCGTTTTTGCCGAACCTTTCTGTAATCTTTGATATGGCCAGCATCACATCCCTGTACCCCTGCCGGGAATCCCCGTTATCATAAACGCCTATTGCAAGCCCTGTGCTTATGGCATGTGCCATAACCCCGTCCTGCACAACCCCGTCTTGGAGGTACACCACTATAAACGGCAGGAGCGGTTCACAGCCTCCATCAAAATCCTGGAAGTCAAATTCCCCACTCCCCGTGCCCATGCCGGAACTGCTGGTTGCTGGAAGATACTGCGGATATACAGCCATATGCACCAGCCTGCCGTCTTTGTTTTTAAATTTCAAAGGTTTTAATATATCCTTCAGTTCTTTTACAAGCGCATCCTGCAATGCCAGGGGTGTCATTTTATAACCTCCTCCTTATATGCCTGTCCAGGTTATTCTTTAAGTCATCTTCAATATGCGGCCTGACTGTGCCGTACACATCTATGTCATTAATCATTTCCGAAACAGAGGCACCGTAAAGCTGCCTGATTTTTCCGCTTTTTGTCCTCTGGAAAATACCTGTTTTAGTCTTTTTTTCATCCTGCACATAACTGCCCTGGCTGTCACGCCCTTTAAATGCCCTGACTTTTAAAAGGAATGCCTTTGCACCGCCAGGGCTGGCTATTTCTTTCATTGGTAAGCTGTTTTTTTCTTTTACCATTACTCCCCTTCCGCCTGAACCTGTTAAAGTTTTCCTAAGCACAGGGACATAATACCTGCCCCTGCCCATAGTATTTTTACGGTGTTTAAAATTACTAAGTGGCGTCCTTTTGCTTATCCCTGTGATATGCGCTGCCAGGGTTCTGTTTGTGGCACGCCTGATTTTAACAGCCCTGTCAAATCCAGATTTTTTAATTGTGTACGTTTCTTTCACTTTGTCGTCCAGCCTGCGCCTTGCACTCTTTGCCGTATCATTAACGGCATCACGCACTGCAGGCCTTGCCTTTTCCTGCAGTGTGCCAAGCCGCTTCCCTGCACTGCCAAGACTGACTGTAACGTTAAATTTTCCACGGCTCATCCCGAAGCCTCCATTGTGATGCTGTATATACCTGATTCATTAACGGCATCTGTTACAAAAAACTCTGAACTGTCTATAGTGACCTTATTCCCATACCTGGGCAGCCTTCCAAAGTCAGACGCTTTTACATATATAAGAAGTCTTTTGGATTTGCTGCCTTCATGGTACATCTTCTGGAATTTTGTCCTCTCTTCATTCTCGTTGCCATCAACCATGACAGGCATTTTTCTTCCGTTTACGACATGTTCCTCAAAAAACTCATCTGTGTCTGCAAACACGTCATCAATATCCTCTAATATCTGTTCTTTAAATGTGGACATTTCATTCACCCTGCATGTCCTGCATTTCTTCCTGGAAATTAAGGACACAGGTCTTTAATTCATCAAGTTTCTGCTCCTCGCTTAAACCGCTAAGCCCGATTGATTCTGCATAAGCTATGACATCTGCTTTCCTTGTCATTGAGCTGATTTCTTCTTCTGTCTTAAATACAGGCATCCCATCCGCATATACTGTCCCTGTTTCCATAAACATGCCATGGCTTTCCGTTCCTGCCTGTGGCTCATCATAAATATTTGAAACAAGCCAGCCTTCCCAGTCATAAGGGTATGGCACCGGCCTTGAAAATACCTGCACCTCTGCCATATTGTTCCTTTCGTCCATAACAAGGCGTGGGATGATTTTTTCAGCATAGCTGGCAAAACTGTTCCCTTCCACAAATGTAACCTGCGCATATACAGTTTCACCTAATCCTGGATGCAGGAATGCAAGCGTCCCTTTTGGAAAAATTTCTTTTACCTCACCATCCATATCCTCATAGCTTTCATCATATGTAAACATGGTCATGACAACACCGTTTATATTAATCCTGCCATTGCATACAACACCTTCTGGTATTTCCCCCGACTTTATGTCCCCCATTTCCACTTTTGCCTTATTATAAAACTCAAGAAATTCTATATCAGACATAAGGAGCATTGAAACATCAGATGTCATAACCATGTCTGTTGCCCTTATGCCACGCTTTTTCAGGATTACTGCCATTTTATAAAATTCAAGTATTTTTTCGCCTGCTTTCATGCCGGCAAAATCTTTTGTAAATGTATACCTGTTTTCAAACCCATCCTCATAAAACTGTAGCTGTTTTAAAGTATAATTAACATCTTTTGCAGCATCTTCCGCTGTTGAAAAATGCTTCATCATGACTCTGCCGGTTGTAATAATTTCCGAACACATAAGTTCAATACGCCTGCATACCGAACACCTTAAATCATCCATGTGTTCTGACTGCACCTCGTTTTCCCTCTGGGCTGGCGTACGTCCTGATTCTGGTGACTCGCCAAAAGCTTTTTTTGAAAGTTCTGCTGCCCTTATTGGCATTTTAGGTGCAATATATGGTGCATCAATCTCATCTGCCCTGTAGCCTTCATCTTCCATTACAATCCCACCAACAACAGGTACAACAAACGGTGCAATTTTTCTTCCCTTTTTCTTTGTTTCAATAAGAGCTTTTTCGGAATAATACACTTTGCCATCTGGAAAATAACGGTTATGTAAAAATTCCACTACCGGGTACATCTTTTTTATTGCGTTAATTAATTTATATGTTTCACGTACCAATGCCTCTTCCTCCTTTATTTAAGATAAATCCCTTTTGAACGGAACTCCTCCCTGTCCTGGTCTGACAGTGCGGTATCTGTAATGCAGGCTGTTTCCCTGAATGTGCCGCTTATGTACACTGGCACAGCCACTGTGGCATCTCCCCCTGTATATCCTGTGTCCTCTGCCACAATAACACTTACAGTCCCACCTTCTGCATGTGGTTTATAACTCCCACCTGTAAAATCAAGTACCTGTCCTCTTGCAATAACTCCAGGTGAACCTGTCTGCACAGTTACAGGAACATTTTTTGCATCAAACGGATGCGTGCTGTCATATACAAGGTTATCTTTTTCCATTTTGTAAGCTTCTTTGTTTAACTCCATTTAATGTCTTCCTCCTTTTTTCCTGGCATTTATATAGGCTGACATGTCATCTGATTCATCTGTTGTTTCTTCTTCTGGAAGCCCTGCGCCAACATCATCTACGCCGGAATTATTAGAATCTTCTATCGCATCCCCCATATAATTTTTAGCAATCTGCCCATCTTTTAACATTGACTGGTATGCCAGTTCCCTGGCATCAATACGGTTTTTGCCATACTTTGCCTCTGCCAGGGCATCATCTGTTACACTTGGTGCAATCTTATCCAGAGCCTCCAGGCGGCTTCTTTCCAGGTCTGCACCCTTTGTTTCTGCCTCCTTTGCAATGGCCTCCACTTCATCCTTTAACTCTGGATGTTGTGCGTACATTTCCTCTAATGTCATATCTTTTTTCTCCCCTTTCTCTGGATTATTCCCAGTACTGTTTATCCCAGGAACAGCCGCAAAACTGTTTTCCTGTATTTTTAAAGCTGCCATTATTTCTTTCGCTTTTCCATCTGTTATGACAGGAAAAGAAGAATTTACAGCCTGCAACACAACACTGTCCTGCACATTTCCATCATCCCCTGCTCCGTCTGTTCCAAGGCTGCCAAAAATATACCCATCTATAAAGCCGTTTTCAATTGCAGTCTGTGCTGACATATATGTTTCATTATCCATAAGTGCCTGCAGTTCTTCCCTTGTCTTTCCTGTCTTTCTTACATATGCATTAATAATACCAGCATTAAATTCTTTAAGCGCCTCTGCAGATGCCTGCATGTCCCTGTAATCACCCCTTGCACTGCTTTGCGTGTTATGCACCATAAAAATACATGTATCAGATGCAAGTGCCTCATCAGCAGCGCATACTAAAAGTGATGCAGCAGATGCTGCCACAATGACATGTGCTGTAATTTTTCCCGTATAACCCATAAGAAGTGTATAAATTTCATAGCCAGAACTGCACATCCCGCCTGGTGAATTTATTTCAAGTATAACCTCACCGCCATCTGCTTCTTTAAGCTTTCCAGAAATATCTTTCGGGCAGCACGCATCCCACCCCAGATAATGGTAAAACCACGCTGTATCATTTGATACAATGGGACCTTTTATTTCAATCTTTACCGCCATTCTTGTTCCTCCCTGCCGTATTTCCTGCCTGCGCTTCTGCCAGCAGGATATTTTCAGTTTTTAATGTCCTTATATTATCTTCATAATCACTGCCATTCATAGAAATACATTCATCTTCATGTGTTGACAGGCCGTTCTGTATCTTCTGTATTGCTGCTGTAACTTCCTGTACAGGGTTCAGATGCCCCTGTGCAGGTCCGTTCCATGTGGCATTTGTATATGCTTTTTTAACCAGGATATTGTTAAAATATCCTGGCGCATTAATTCTTCCTTTGCTTACTGCTTCATTGAACCATAGCACATATATTTCCTGGCAGAAGTCATCTATAAACCATCTGCGGTACATTTTAAAAGACTTCCATGTTTCATTAAGTGCGCCTTTGGATGCAGAAAAATTATTAGAAAATTTTTTAAGCAGTACTTCAGGTGCTATTTCAAGTGCTGCTCCAATCTGTAATGCCATTGAATTCACAAAGGCATCATAATTATTGGAAGGATGTGCTGACTCAACTGCTTTTACTTCTTCACCTTCCTTTAAAAAAGTAACTGTTCCTGTACCAACTTTGATTTTGTCATCATCTTCATCTTTGGCATCCCCTGTTTTTTCTTCTGCTTCCTCACCATCACCACCAAAACCTTCTATTTGTTCCCCTGTTTTAGTAGTAATAAAAATCCCAAACAGGGAATTTACAACTGCTGCCATTATTTCAGCCTCTGTATAACGTGTAAGTTGTTTTAATGTCTGTATTACAGGTGCTAACAAAGGAACTCCCCTGTACTGCCCAGCACGTTCTGCATTAAAAATATGCAGTATATTAGGGTTTCCTGTTTTTGCCCCTCTTTTTTTAACACTTGCCCACTTAAGGCTTCCAGAACCATATTCACCAGGAAACCTTGAAGCGATATGGTATGCAACAACCTTTCCTGATTTATCGGTTTCAATACCATTTATAATGGAATTACCATTTTTTGCTTTTTTATCATAGCCATCATAACTGCCATCAAGCGAGCCTGGAGTGCATACCCTGTCAGCTTCCACAAGGCTTATACGTAACTGGTATGGCATATATTTAAGTTGTTTTTCATATTTTATTAATACGAATTCCTCACCATTATTAAGCCAGTCAGTAAATGCAACCTGTTGCAGCTCATAAAAGTTATTAAGGTCACTGCTGTCACACAGTGTAGATTCTGCCCAGATAGCAAACTCTTTTTTAATTAATCTCTGCAGCTTGTCTGCTTCTTCCTTTGTCATCCCTAAAAATTCATAGTCTATTTTCGGTTTTGGCATAAGCCCTGGCCCTATACATGACGTCCTACTGCTCTTTACTGCACCCGTTGCAAGTGGTGCATTCATAAAAAGGTCCCTGCTGCGTTCACGTAGCAGCTTGCGGTTTTCTTCTATATCACTTCTGGCAGAACCGCTTTCTGAATTCCATTCTTTTGCCCATGTCCTGCGCCTTGATGCCCCACCATGCGAGTAACCACTGTTTGTAACAGCAGTCTGTCCAGACGTGGGAGGTGGTGGAATGACTGTGCCAAGTATCTTAAGTTTCGCCAATAAAGCCTCTGACTGCGCTTCCAGGTTTATGGTTTCATGTCTTGCCTTTGCACGTTTAAGTGCAGTTTCCGGGCTTACAGCATTTACAACCCTGTCTATAAATCCCATTACTCCTCCTAACCAAACGGCACAACCCGCACTGCCCGCCTTCCTGTTGTGCCATGTTTTTCCAGTGCTTCTATTTCTGTTTCCAGTTCTTTTATTTCATTTTGTACAACTGCAAGGTCTGCCCTTGTGACCTGCCTTGTTCCAATCCTGTACGACTGCCCTTTTAATATTTTTTCTTCTGCTTTATAATACTGGGCAAGCCTGTCTTTTTTTATTTCAAGCTTCATGCCTGGCATATTTACACCTCCAGCCCGTTTTGTGACTTCCTTGTCCTTCTTTTAGCCCTTTTGACTGTTTTCATATAATTAATGCCTTTTGCAATTTTTTCTTCCAGTGCTCCCCATACAGGGCGCAGAAGCTCACATGCTGCATAATTATAATTAAACAAATCAAGCGGCTCATTCCTTGCGCCGCTTTTCTTGACCCATGTTTTTTTAATTACACCCCTTACTTTTTTCGTTACCCTGTTTTCTGACAGAAGACCCTTGTAATATTCATGCCCGTAGCCCCTGCCTTTGTTTGAAGGGAAATGGCAGTAGCCCTCACCAGGCACATCAATCTTAAGCCTGCTGCTTATATCTTCCTTGCCAGTGTTTACACCAAGTATAACCAGTTCTGTGGTATCAACAATAACTTCTTTCCCATTCCTGGTTCTTTCTTTTATGTACCCAACGCTCCTTTTATGTATCAGATCTGTTTTTTCCTTCCCGTCATACCCTTTAATGCCATAGACACGTTTACCACTGCTTTTCATATATTTTACCCATTTATACACCCTTGTTGTATGGCTTCCGCCTGTATCTATGGCTGTTGCCGCTATATTAAGGCCAAGACCGTCTGCATAAAAGAAAGTGGTTTCCAGATATTCTTCCAGGTCTTTCCATGCCTCATTTTTTTCAAGGTCGCCATAAAGCTCTGTTTTGTATATGCCCCAGGTTTCATAATCCCTTGCCCAGCCCCTTACCTCAATTTCAAAACGGTTGTCCTGCACGTCAACTGCCGCTGTAAGGAGCAGCACGCCGTCTGGTATATCTGCCTTGTAATGTTCTGCACGCCCTTCAAGTATTTCCTCTGTAACAGCACCGCTGTCCAGCCTGCCCTCATTCCATGTTTCGCCAAGTGTGGTATTAATAAACACCTGCAGCCGTTCCGTGTCATGCAGGCGTTTATACTCATCCATGGCCGCAAGGTACTCATTGATTATTTCACGCCACTGCACCCAGGGGGATGCAAGCTCGTTAAGGTGGAAGCTCCTGTGCCTCTTCCTTTCTGGATGGCCTGCAACCCATTTATGTTCTGATTCTTTCCAGTCCCTTTCAGGAATTTCTTCCTCGCATTCTATACATTTCATTGAAACACTTTTAAAAACAACCCTGCTAAAATCATAAGGCTGGAATGTGCCGCAGCATGGACATTTAACACACCATTCCTCCATGCTGCCGTCAAGGTATTCTTTCTCGATTTTGCTTTCGCCTGAAATTGTAGGTGTCGAAGTCTTAATATATTTTTTGTTCCAGAAAGTAGTTGCCCTTTTTTCTGCCAGCGTTACAGGGTCACCTTCGCCGCCAGCGGATGCAGGGTAGCGGTCTACTTCATCCATCCATATAACCCTTATAGGCATTGACGAAAGGGAAGCTGGTGAGTTAGCACCAGATATGACAATATACCCCCCTACATACTGTTTAAACAGTATCGTATTATCTGAGTCTTTGGATTTTGCTGGTGCAATTTTGCCACGCAATGCTGGTATGTCCCTTACCATTGGTGCAAGCCTCGTCTTGGAAAATTTTTCTCCCAGCGACAATGTTGGCAGGACCATAAGCTGTGTGGATGGCTCATGGTCTATGTAATATCCAATGCCACAAAGTATTATTGTTGTCTTTCCAACCTGTGCAGAAGACATTACTGTAACTTTCCTCACACATATATCTGTAATGGCGTCCATTATCTCCTTCTGGTATGGTACGTTGGAAGTGTTAAAACGCCCTGCTTCATTTGAGCCGTCAGGCAGCACCATGTTCCTGTCTGCCCACTGGCTTATTGTCAAATCTTCCTCTGGCCTTAAAACAGATGCCAGGGAACAGATAAAATGCAGTGTGTGGTATTCTACTTTCTTAATTTTCATATGTTTCACTTCCTAGCTGTACCATATTTAACAAACCGTCCTCATCAGTATTTATATATTCTTCCGGGTAATAGTCAGAAGGCTTGTAATCTGCAAGTTCCTCCAGGGCAGAATCTATTTCTTCTTTCAGGATGCCTGATATTTCAGATTTATTCTTTCCTTCCAGCTTTGGCGCAAGCTTATATGGCAGTGCCCTCATTTTAGAACGGAATTTTGTAAACATATTCGTAATAACAGCGGCCACATCTCCTGACTTATGTACCTGCCCACGTATGAGCTGTAATTTTATTTCAGTGACCATGGCTTTTAAATGTTCATGCTTTGCTTTTTCATTATCCCAGTCCAGCCCTTCCCCTGCAAAATCACTTGTAATTTTATCACCAGATTTTGCAATCTTAAGATTAAGTATATAATTTTTTACTGACTTCAAAAGCAGGTATCTCCCATGGCTGTTCCTGACAAGGATGCCTTCTTCTGCAAGGTTGCGTACATGTCTGTCACTTACCCCTGTAATTTCTTCCATTACCTTTGACGAAACTGTTACCATTGAAATATCATCAATTTTTTTAGTATCTGCCACCATTACCACCTCCAGTCCTGTAATTCGGAAATGGCAGTTAATAATTTTTTTTATAAAAAACTGGCACGCTTTTGCGCAGACCTGTCCCACGACTATTACTAATGTAATGAAAGAACCTATTGTTTTTATTACAACAGTATCATAGTTTTGATGTTTTTTATTACATTAGTTTATTTGTCATATCTTAATATTCTGTCAAATGTTTTTTGAAACTGTTCCTTCAATTAAATGCAGGCAAAAAAATGCACCTGTATTGTACTTTCCGCAATATGTCAAATAATGCGCATAAAGATAATTTTAATTCCGTTATCTGTAATCCAGGCTGTCCACTGCATCCTCCATTGTTTTTTGTGTAAGCCCTATATATGCCATTGTTATTTCTGGTGATGAATGGTTTAAAAGCTGCTGGACAAGCGTAATATCTTTCGTCTGCTGGTATATGTGGTAGCCAAACGTCTTACGCATTGTGTGTGTCCCTATGCGCTCCATGCCAAAATGCTTTCCTGCACTGTTAATAATGTTATATGCCTGCTGGCGTGATATAGGTTTATTTATTCCCCTCTTTGATTTGAAGAGGACTTCATAATCTTTCATGTCCTTTACATATACAGCAATCTCTTTCCTTAATGCATGGTTGATTTTTAAAACCTTGTCTTTGCCAGTCTTGGTTTCTTTTACAACAACCCTGTCTTTTCCCCTTACATCCCTTACACGTAGTTTAATAATATCTGACACACGCAGCCCTGAATATATGCCAAACAAAAACAGCAGGGCATCCCTGCTGTTTTTAAGTTTAAGATATCCTGCAATGTCATTAATCAGTTCTTTATCCCGTATTGGTTCTACCCTGTTCAGACCC
>CAJTXH010000099.1 GCA_910580005.1 uncultured Lachnospiraceae bacterium
AAATCCTTATGCCACAAAAAAATGTGGCATAGGGATTTAAACGCCAACGGGGCTGGAGTGCCCCTGTACGGAATATTCTGGCTCTGGCACGGAAACCTCCGTTTTTACACAAACACAGGATAACTGGAAATTTATGAAACGGACGTGTCATGTAAAAGAAAATTTATTGCATTTCCAGTAATTATATTATACAATAATATTGTAATAATTGATTTTGTATAAGGAGGGATTTTTATGAAGAGAATTATACCAGGGATTGCTTTTTTACCAGTCTGCATTGCACTGGTTCTAAATGCCAGCGTATGTATATCTGGTAATGGTGTAGCAGAAAGTTATGTTGCTAGTGCTGTGTGCAAAACTGGTAATACCAGAACGGAAGGGGCTGGCACATTACAGCTTTTAAAAGATGCAAGTGTAGAAACAAGTGCAATGTGTTTTTGGGAGTATAACAATAATGTTGTGGAATCCTGCTGGCTTTTTGACATAGATGGGGAACAGGAGATTGTTAATTATATTAATGGGATAAAGCTTGGTGATGCAGTAAAAGATATAGATACAGATAAGTTAAAAGGAAGTATGTACAGCCTGGAAATTGGCAGCAAGGATGGCAGATTTATAAGTTTTACATGGTATGATGGTTATGTATTCCTCAAGGATGGCAGTATATATAAAGCAGATATTGATTTTGACAGGATTAAAAATTACCAGTGGCAGGAAAGAAATAAAATGTCATTAGCATCATTCCCTAATATACGTTGTATTGCCTTAAAAAATGGGAAATGGAATACAATGTTTCTTGCGCAAAGTAAGAAATTACAGCCACATGGCTTTAAAATTACAAGTGTAAAGCTTAAAGATAAAAAACTGGAGGTTAATCTGAAAAACAAGAAAAAGAAAGAAAACTGTTATGGGGAGTATTTCATGATCCAGGCAAAAGTTAATGGCAAATGGTATGATATACCTGTTAAAGATGATATAGTTTTTAATGATATTGCTTATATAATGAAAGCTGGTGGCAAGACAAAGAAAACATATGATTTAACCCCATATGGTGAACTGCCTTCTGGCAAGTACCGTATTGTAATTGAAGGGGCGGCTGCAGTATTTAACCTGTAAAAAACTGCTGCTTATTAAGCAGCAGGACTGAAAAGCCCTGGGCTATAATATTTTTATAATTAACAGGCAGTATATGGGCTGCTGGATTAAACGGGAGGATTTATACAAAATGGAACAGTACAAACAGGAATTTATTACATTTATGGCAGAAACCGGTGTGTTAAAGTTTGGTGAGTTTACTTTAAAAAGCGGGCGTAAATCCCCCTTTTTTATGAACGCAGGTTTATATAATACAGGTACACAGCTTACAAGGCTTGGGAAGTATTATGCACAGGCAATACATGAACACTATGGTGATGGTTTTGATGTATTGTTCGGACCAGCATATAAAGGAATACCACTTAGTGTTGCTACGGCTATGGCATACAGCACTCTTTATAATAAGGATATAAGGTACTGTTCTAACCGCAAGGAAATTAAAGACCATGGGGATAAGGGGATTTTGCTTGGAAGTAACCTTAAAGATGGTGACAGGGTAGTTATTATTGAAGATGTAACCACCTCTGGCAAATCTATTGAAGAAACATTCCCGATTATTAAAGCACAGGCAGATATAGAAATCCAGGGGCTTGTAGTTTCATTAAACCGTATGGAGAGAGGGCTTTCCACAGATAAAACTGCACTGGATGAAATACAGGAGAAGTATGGTTTTCCTGCTAAAGCCATTGTGTCTATGGATGATGTTATAGAGTGCCTTTATAATAAAGAGTGTGGCGGCAAGGTATTGATTGATGATAATATAAAAGAAGCTATTAATGAATATTATAAACAGTATGGTGTAAAATAACTTGTAAAGGAAAAGGATAATTATGGGCGAGAAAATATATAAAACTATGAAGTCGGTTGGTGCTTTTAATATTGTTATGGGAATCCTTTTAATTGTAACAGGGATTTGTACAGGTATCCTTGTTATTACTAATGGTGCAAGGCTTCTTAAAGACAAGTCAGAAATTATATTCTGAAAGAAGGGGCATGCCTTGTGAAAGGAATAATTTTTGGGCTTTATAATAATTTCAGATGTATTGCTGGCAAGTGCAATTATACATGCTGCTCTGGCTGGCGTATTGTAGTTGCTGATGAGGATTTTAAGCGTTATGGAAGTATACAGGATAAAGTTTTAAGGGAATATATATTGTCAAATATTTATGAATCAGATGGAATAAAGTATTTTTCTACAAAGAGTGATGGCAGATGCAGTATGCTTGATGAAGACGGGCTTTGCAGGATACAGAAAAATGCAGGTGAGGAAATGCTTTGCAATACATGCCGCAAGTTTCCAAGGCTTGCCGCAAAACATAACGGGTTGTTATGGATTTCTATGGCGGCTTCATGTCCTGTAACATCAGCCTATATTGTAAATAAACAAATAGAATTTTATAAACTTGGCAATAAGGGGGATATCTCTGTAATTAAAACGCAGGATATTCCTTTTATTGCAAATGAAATGCAGAAATCTAAAGGAATATTGGGGAAATATATAGCAGGCAGAAAGACAGCACAGGATTATATACATATGTATAACTGGTTTATGGATATTGCAGATGATATTCTGGGCATTATAATAAAATACAAAGAAATTGTTTATTTACAAGGAAGTTTTGACTATTTTGAAGAAGAAAAAGATGTAATGCAGATTGTTTCACAATTTGAAGAATTTGATAGTTTTGTAAAAGAAAAGTATAACAATGCTTTTATAAATTATTTAGAATACAGGATGTTTAGCAGGTATCTTGGACTGCCAGATGAAAAAAGCAGTGAAAGGCTTTGCCAGGTTTATGGGGAACTGGTGCTGGTTTATATAATTGCTTTAAGCAGGTATTTTACTATTCCAGGTGGCAGGGACAGCATAGATTTAGAAAGGATAATAAACTGGGTATACAGGTTGTGTGTACATAGCCTTGGACCCAGGGAAGAAATCCATAAAATATTCTGTAGCAGTATTAATTAAATATATATTTTGCTTTGTTTTGGTTTGAAAGACTGGGGGCTATATGGCTAAAGAAAATTTTATTGACAGGTTAAAACATGGGAAACTGGTTCTTGATGGGGCTACAGGTTCTAATTTACAGAAGAGGGGAATGCCTGCCGGGGTATGCCCTGAAAAGTGGATTTTAGAAAATAGAGATGTGCTTAAGAATTTACAGATAGAATATATAAAGGCTGGTTCTGATGTGCTTTATGCACCGACATTTTCTGGAAACAGGATTAAACTTGCGGAATATGGGCTTGCAGATAATGCCAGGGATATTAATATAAGGCTTGTAGATATTTCAAAGGAAGCTGTCCAGGATGCGGGGGCATCCAGGGACATTTATATTGCAGGGGATATAACAATGACTGGGAAACAGGTATATCCTGCTGGAAATCTTATGTTTGAGGAGCTTGTGGATATTTATAAAGAGCAGGTAATGTATCTTTATGATGCAGGTGTAGATTTTATTGTTGTAGAAACAATGATGAGTCTGCAGGAATGCCGTGCAGCAGTTATTGCGGTTAAGGAAACATGTAACCTGCCTGTAATGGTTACGCTTACATTTAATGAGGACGGGCGTACATTGTATGGGACAGACCCTGGGACAGCTGCCCTTGTTTTAAATGCGCTTGGTGTAGCGGCAGTTGGCGTAAACTGTTCAACAGGACCTGGCAAAATGGTAGAAATTGTAAAAAAGATGTCAGAATATGCAGATATACCTGTTGCTGCAAAGCCAAATGCAGGGCTTCCGCAGCTTGATCCAGATGGTAATACAATATATGATTTAGAGCCAGAAGGCTTTGCGGAGGAGATGCTTGCACTTGTGGATGCAGGCGCTGATATCCTTGGAGGCTGCTGCGGCACTACGCCAGCACATATACAGGCACTTTGTGCTTTATTAGAAGAAAAATCATTAAAAGATAATGTTTTATTTACAGAGCGTAAAGGGAATGTTAAAAGGCGTGCGCTTTCAACTGAAAGAAATGTACTGGATATAGAGCTGGATGGAAACTTCCTGGTGGTAGGCGAAAGGATTAATCCTACCGGTAAAAAGGCATTACAGGCAGAACTCAGGGAGGGCTGTTTTGATATTGTTACAGAGATGGCAGAGTCGCAAGAGGAGCTTGGAGCTTCTGTGCTTGATGTAAATATGGGCATGAATGGCATTGATGAAAAGGAAATGATGGTTAAAGCGGTTAATGAACTGTCTATTGCCAGCAATCTTCCGCTGTCTATTGATTCAAGTTATCCTGATGTTGTAGAAGAGGCATTGCGTATTTATCCAGGCAGGGCGTTAATAAATTCAATATCACTTGAAGCTGGAAAATTTGAAAGGCTTCTGCCAGTTGCCAAAAAGTATGGTGCAATGTTTATACTTCTGCCATTATCAGAAAAAGGGCTTCCAAAGGATATGGCTGAGAAGAATGGCATAATCCATAAGATAATTGATGAAGCCCTGGAACATGGGCTTTCCAAGGATGATATTGTTGTTGACGGGCTTGTTGCAACAGTTGGTGCAAACAGCAGGGCGGCGCTTGAAACCCTGGAAACTATAAGATATTGTAAAAATGAACTGGAGGTTGCAACTATATGCGGGCTTTCCAATATATCGTTCGGGCTGCCTGAAAGAATGTTTGTAAACAGCAGTTTTATGTCAATAGCAATAAGCCAGGGGCTTACAATGGCAATAGCTAACCCTTCGCAAGACCTTTTAATGCACTCTGTATTTGCAGCAGAGCTTCTTATGGATAAACCAGAAGCTGGGACAGGTTATATTAACAGGGTTACATGCCATAAGGTTTCTGTAGTAAATGGCGAGGTAAAACCAGAGGCAGTTGCAGTAAAAACAGGCAGCAACAATGAAAATGTTTTAAGTGGGAATATTTTAAATAACGGCTTGGATGATTTGCTTTTTGAAGCAGTTGTAAAAGGAAGACAGAATAAAATAGAAGAGCTTGTAAAAAATGTTCTGGAAAGTGGAAAGAAAGCACAAGATATTATTGATGAAAGCCTTATTCCTGCAATAAACCATGTTGGTGAACTTTTTGACCAGCAGGTATATTTTCTGCCACAGTTAATTTCAAGTGCAAAGACAATGGAAAAAGGGATAGAAATTTTAGAACCTTTACTTGCAGGGAACAGAAGCAAAGAACCTCTGGGAACTATAGTTATAGCAACAGTAGAACATGATATACATGATATTGGGAAGAACCTTGTTGCACTGATGCTTAGGAATTATGGGTATAATGTTATTGACCTTGGAAAAGATGTGCCAGCAGAAAAAATTGTAGAAACAGCTATAGCAGAAAAAGCAGATATTATAGGGCTTTCAGCTCTTATGACAACTACAATGATGGAGATGAAAAAGGTAACAGGGCTTGTACATGAAAAGTATTCTTGCTGTAAAGTTATAATTGGTGGTGCAGTTATTACAAAAGGGTTTGCAGATGAAATAGGAGCTGACGGGTATTCAAAAGATGCACAGGAAGCAGTTGTTCTTGTAGAAAGGCTGTTAAAGCATTAGCAGGGATTTTACAAACAGGCAGAAAGGAAAACATAATGGAGGATAAAACAGAGGGTTGTACTAAACCATGTGTGGATATTATAATTCCAGTATATAAACCAGGACCAGAGTTTAAAAATATATTAGGACGGCTGTTAAGGCAGACTGTACCATTAAACCATATTTATCTTTTACAGACAATTGATAATGGCAGCAGTTTAATGGAGGATTTGGCAGAAGGAATTGTTTCAGTGCATCCTGTATTAAAGAAAGAATTTGACCACGGTGCTACAAGGCGTTTCGGTGCAGGGCTTTCAGATGCAGAGTTTATGCTGTTCATGACACAGGATGCCATTCCTAGAGATAACAAGCTTGTTGAAAAACTGCTTGTGCCTATGGCTGACAAAAACATTGCAGTTTCATATGGGCGCCAGATGGCAGGCAAAGATGCAGATATTCTTGAGAAAATGACCAGGATTTATAATTATCCTAAAGAAAGTTCTGTTAAGTCAAAAAACGACTTGGACAGGCTTGGCATAAAGACATATTTTTGCTCTGATGTATGTGCAATGTACAGAAAAAGTGTGTATGAAGAACTTGGAGGATTTGTAAAAAAGACAATTTTTAATGAAGATATGATAATGGCATCAAAGGTTATTAATGCAGGCTATAATATTGCATACTGTGCAGAGGCTAAAGTAATACATTCACATTCCTATACATGTGTACAGCAGTTTAAAAGAAACTTTGACCTTGGGGTATCGCAGAAGCAGTATAGTGGAATATTTGAAAACATTTCATCTGAAAAAGAGGGCGCAGGCTATGCAGGGAGAATAATAAAAAGCCTGGTTAAACGTGGTAAGCCATTTAAGGCATTTTATTTTGTATTACAGTGTGTATTTAAATTTGCAGGCTATAAATCAGGGCTGAATTATGATAAACTGCCAGAAAAGTTTATATTAAAATGTACAATGAATAAAGGTTACTGGACTTAGTTCCAATAACCTTTATTTATTATTTTGCTTTTTCAATTATATGTTGCTGTGTCTGGCCTGTTGCAAGGTTATATGTAAAAAGTTTGCTTTGGTCAAATGTTTCATAAAACAGGTATTCAGAAGTCAGATTAAGATAATTATAATTGCCCTCTGAAATAAGACTTGTTTCCATTGTTGGAAGTTCCAGTTTGTATAAACCGTTTTCTTTACCATTATCAACCTGGTAGAATATTGTTGTACCATCTTCTGATATATTATAAGTAGCAATACGCTTGTTTATAAGGGTTTCAACAGAAGAACCATCAAGTGGGACACGGCATAAGCTGTAATCCTGTTCCATGTCCATAAAGTACAAATAACTTCCCTGCCTTGCAAGGTTTGTGCAGTTACCAGCATATATTACCTGTGAACCTGAACCGTTTGTTCCAAGCGAGTGTATGTAATGGTCTTTATTCCAGCCAGTGTAGTATATTTTGTCATTATGTAATGCATAAGGGGCAGCTGGTTCATTAAGAAGCTTTTTGCTATCATCACCATCTATTTTTACAGAATAAAGTTCAAGACCTTTTTTCTGGTCATAGTGCTGGTAAAAAATATTATTTCCATAAAGGCATAACACTTGTGTTGGGTCATTATATAGTCTTTTAATGTTATGGCCTGATGTGCTGATCCTGAAGAGCCCTGTTGTGCTTATTGACAATAATGCATCAACATCATTTTCTATCTGGTCATTTCTTCTTGTATAAAAAATATAACTTCCAGCTGAGTTTATATAACTCACCCTGTCATCAACAAGCTTTTTTGCATTGGAAAGGTCACTGTCCATACAGTAAAGCCTGTTTTCATCATAAGGGTTTGCAAAATATATTTTACCCTCATTTTCACAGAAAAGCCCTCCGTTCAGGAGATTGCTGCTTGTATTTCCAGTAGTGCTTTCATCATCATAAAACTTAGTGCGGTTTCCTGCAACTATTGTATAAATAATAGCAGCAACAACCACAACGGCTATTATGCCCATAAAAATACGCTTAAATATTTTTTTCATAATGCCAGTACCTTCCTTTATGTAGCTTGAATTTTTTAAATATAACCTAATCCTAGTATAACATATTTTCTGTAGATGTGTACAAATTTCTTTTATTTTTTTAAGAAATTTTTAATATTGTGTTAATGTTTTTTATAGCTAATTTGCATAATGTACTAAACTAGAAAATCTATTCCTGGCCGTAATTTCCATAAGTTTGTCTGAAATGACCTGTTCTCTGTAATCCTTTTTTACACAAATAAAGGATAACTGGAAATTTATGAAATGGACGTGGATTATCACATCCATTAAGTTTACATTTTTTTATTATATGTTATAATATTACAACATTTATTATTTGCCAGTCTGGCAGATTGGAGGTTATTATGTACCGTTTTTATATAGACCAGGGTAATATTTATGACAGGAATATCCATATTACAGGAACAGATGTAAACCATATTAAAAATGTCCTCCGTCTGGAAAAGGGGGACTGGGTTATTGCATGTGATGGCATGGGGAAAGATTATATTTCAAGGATTACAGATATAGACAATACATGTGTAAAGCTTGAAACCTGCAAAGTGCAGGAGTCTGGTACAGAACTTGGTACAAAGCTTGTATTGTTCCAGGGAATTCCTAAAGGTGACAAAATGGAATTTATTATACAGAAATCTGTTGAACTCGGAGTGTATGCTGTTGTCCCGGTTTTTATGAAAAGGTGTGTTGTAAAACTTAATAATGAGAAGGCATTAAGAAAACAGGAACGCTGGCAGAAGGTGGCAGAAGCCGCTGCCAAACAGTCTGGGAGGGGCATTGTGCCAGAAGTAAACATACCTGTAACATTAAAAGAGGCATTTGACATAGCTGCAAGCTTGGAGTACAATATTATACCATATGAGTTACAGGACGGAATGGGAAAGTCAAGGGAAGTTATAAAAGAGGCGTGTGGTAAAAAAAGTGCAGGTATTTTTATAGGGCCAGAGGGTGGATTTGAGAAAGAAGAGGTACAAGAGGCTGTAAGTATGGGCATTAAGCCGGTTTCTCTTGGAAAGAGGATTTTACGCACAGAAACAGCAGGAATGGCAGTTCTGTCTATAATGATGTTCCAGATGCAGGAATAGCAATGTGAAGAAGTTTTAATTACTATGGGCAGTATAACTGTGGATGGTAATTATTTATTTGAATGGAGATAGTTTTTATGGAAGCATATCTTGACAATGCTGCAACTACCCCTGTTTTGCCAGAGGTATGCAACATTATGGTAAAAGTGATGGAAGAGGATTATGGAAACCCTTCATCTAAACATACAAAAGGAATGGCAGCAGAAAAATATGTTAAAGATGCAGCAGAGAGTATTGCATCGCTTATGAAATGCCAGCCAAAAGAAATAGTATTTACTTCAGGCGGCACTGAGTCCAACAATCTTGCGCTTATCGGGGCAGCAACTGCTAACAGCAGGAAAGGAAAGCATATTATTACTACAAGCATAGAGCATCCGTCGGTGTATGAGCCGCTTGCGTATCTTGAAAAACAGGGTTTTGAAGTTACATACCTGCCTGTAGACAGTAACGGGATTGTAAACGGGGATGTGCTTGCGGATGCAATAAGGGATGATACAATTCTTGTATCAGTCCTGTATGTAAATAATGAGATTGGTGCAGTACAGGATATAAAGAAACTTTGCAGTATTGTTAAAAAAGCAGATGCAGGGATTCTGTTCCATGTTGATGCAATACAGGCATATGGCAAATACAGGATAATTCCTAAAAATCTTGGTGCAGACTTTGTTTCTGCCAGTGGGCATAAAATCCATGCACCTAAAGGCAGTGGTTTTTTATATATAAAAGACAAAACAAAAACAAACCCTGTTATTTTTGGCGGCGGGCAGCAGAGGGGAATGAGGTCTGGAACAGAAAATGTACCTGCAATAGCAGGGCTTGGGCTTGCATCAAAAATTATATATGGAATGGAAGGCAGCACGGAAAAGCTTTATATGTTAAAGAAAAAGCTTATTGGGAGGCTTTTAAAAATTGATGGTGTTACTATAAATGGCATAGATGGGATTGCAATTGAAGAAACAGCGCCGCATATAGTTAGTGCAAATTTTGAAGGTGTGAAAAGTGAAGTGCTTTTACATGCACTTGCCGCAAAAGGTGTATTTGTGTCTTCGGGTTCTGCATGTTCATCAAACCATCCAGGAATTAGTGGCACATTAAGGGCGGCTGGTTTAAAAAATTCACTGCTCGATTCAGTATTAAGGTTTAGTTTTTCGGTACTGACAGAGGAAGAACAGATAGATTATGCAGCGGATGTGCTGGAAGAAGAGCTTCCTGTTTTAAGGAGGTTTATACGTAAATAATTCAAGAATGCCTCTGGTGTTCTTGCAATCCAACTGATATAATGCTGGCTATTCAGGACAGACAGGAAATATAAAAACAGGAAATACAATAATTATAGTTTGTGCCATAAAAGGCACAGAACAGGGGATTTTATGGTACAGGGATTTTTATTAAAATATGCGGAAATTGGTATAAAAGGGAAAAACCGTTATAAATTTGAAAATGCATTATGTGAACAGACAAGAATAAAACTTGCTAAAATTGATGGCAGTTATAATGTAGTACGCGAACAGGGGAGAATATATGCTGAGGCTTCAGGGGATTTTGACAGTGATGAGATAATAGAAACATTACAGAGAGTGCCTGGCATATCAGCAATAAGCCCTGTGGAAGTTGTAGAAGACAAGTCATGGGACAATTTAAAAAAGGCAACAGGTGATTTTATAGAAAAACAGTATGGCAGCGCTGGTTTTTCATTTAAGGTAAAAGCTAAAAGAAGCGATAAACACTATATATATACATCACCAGAAATATGTGCCAGTATGGGGGCATACCTTCTAAGCCGTTTTGACAGTATAAGTGTAGATGTGCATAACCCGGAAGTATATATCTGGGTGGAGATAAGGGACAAGGCATATATTTACTCCAAAGTATATAAAGGTGCTGGCGGAATGCCGTTAGGGACAGCAGGGAAGGCAATGCTTCTTTTATCAGGCGGCATTGACAGCCCTGTTGCGGGGTATATGATATCTAAAAGAGGTGTAAACCTGGATGCAGTATATTTCCATGCGCCTCCTTATACAAGTGAACGTGCAAAGGAAAAGGTTGTAGCACTTGCCAGGCTGGTGTCACGTTATGCAGGGAAAATACGCCTTTTTACAGTGAATTTTACTGATATACAGATGTATATTTATGAAAAATGCCCACATGAGGAACTTACAATTATTATGCGCCGCTATATGATGCGTATAGCAGAGGAGATTGCTGTTAATAATGGATGTATGG
>CAJTXH010000100.1 GCA_910580005.1 uncultured Lachnospiraceae bacterium
TTATACTTCTTTCCTCGCATATAGTTTCAGATATAGAATCAACCTGTGAAAACCTTGCGATTTTAAATTATGGCAATGCAATTTATAATGGAAGCAAAAAGGCATTACTGGATGAATGTAATGGAAAAATATGGGAGTTTACAACAAGCCTTGAAGAATCTGTTGCCTTAGAGGAGAAATTTTCAGTTTCAAGTAAGAACATTTACCACAATGAGGCAGTTTTAAGGGTAGTATCAGAAGAAAAACCTGTGGATAGTGCAGTAAATGTATCTCCTACGCTTAATGATGCATATATATACAAGATTGATGAAGATGATAAAAAATTTGAAGAATCTTAAAAAGCTGGTTAGAAGGATAAATAAATGGGGAAACAGGATATATTAGATAAAATTAAGATTGCAGTTATTGACAGTGGTATTGATAAATCATTAAAAAGCGGTATTACAGAAATACATAATTACACTGGTGAAGATGAATTTGATTTAAACAGACATGGTACATCTGCGTTTAATTATATTATGGGATATTGCCAGAACATAGATGTAATAATATGCAAAGTACTTAATAGTTCTGGAAAATCTGAAAGCAGCCCATTGGTTGCTGCATTAACAGATTTGCTTGATACAAATGTTAATATAATATGTATGCCACCTTTGTAAAAATAATTATAAACATTTATAATATTTGTTAAAATAAAGAAAGTATTTTGATATAGAAAATTGTTATAATGGAACAACAGGCATAAGTCTGGTAAAATTTGTATGGGCATGGAGGTATTAAATGAATGAGGGAAAAACTATAACAAGAAACACAACTATTGATATTATAAAGGGAATTTGCATTATATTGATGGTGTGGGGACATGCTGCTGGTCCATTTAAACATTGGATATATTTATTCCATATGGCGGTTTTTTTTATTGCTTCTGGTGTATTATGGGATGATATGCGTGTTATAGATTTGCATAAGTGTAAAGTTTTTGTGTTGAAAAAGATAAAGTCTTTATGGCTGCCTTTTGTATTATGTAATGCATTATTTAACCTTATACATAATTTTTTACTGGAAACAGGAATTTATTCAGATAATCCCCAGTTTCTTAAAATGGTTACAGGCCCAAATAATTATTTACAGCCATACAGGACTGTTAGTGCAACATGTAAAGAAATTATTAAGAACCTGCTTTTTGCAGGGGGCAGCCAGCTTGGTGGGGCAACATGGTTTTTAAGGACTTTATTCCAGGTATTACTGGTATATATGGTAATTATTTATATTTCACGTAAATTTAATTCCAGAAAGATAATGCTATGTATTAGCGGATTTATATGTATAACTGGCGCAACAATAGTTTCCATATATAATTTAAGACTTCCATTAGGGATACACAGCTTTTTTGCAGCATTTGCTGTATTCCAGACAGGGGTATTTGTGCATAATGCTTGTCTTGATAAAAGGTTTTCCAGACATAAATATAAAGTTATAGTTATATCTTTTTTACTTTTATGCCTGTTAAATAGGTATGGCAAAGTAAATATGTCATCAGGCAATATTACAAATATTGTATTTTTCCTGGCAGTTTCTATTACTGGATGGGTTTTATTATATTCTATAGCTTCTTGTAAGAGCATAAGGGAAAATAAACTGCTGATATATATTGGACAGCATACTTTAAGTATAATGGTGCTGCATTTGCTTGCATTTAAAATAGTAACATGGATATATATTTTAATAAGTAACAGAGATGTGCTGCTTTTAGCTGCTTTTCCAGTTATAAGTAAAGTTCCTTATTTATGGGCTTTTTATACATTGTGCGGAGTTGCAGTTCCTTTATTTGCAGAAGCTGTGTTTCTTAAATTTAAAAAGGCATTTCTAAATAATAGTTAAAGGGCAGACCAGCATGTATATGCTGGTTTGTCCTTTGGATGTGTTCTATAGGGTTAGATAAAACTAGAATTTAATCTTTTATCCATACATCTGCTTCAGATTTATCAGGTTTTTCAAAAAGTTTATTAACTATTTCAACAAGTCCTCTATCAATATAGTAAGCAGAAACATTATTTCCAGATATTTTTTTAATTTCTTTTTCTATACGTTTTTTCCATAAAGCTGTACTTCAGCCCCGTTGGCGTTTAAATCTGGTTCTTTCAGATTTTGTGCGCCGTTACGTGGGCTGAAGTAGTAGGGTGCGTGCAAAAGCCATGTCTGCGCTGTTCAAAAATTTTTAAAAAACCCCTTGCATTTTAGATTGATATGTAGTATACTCTTATTCGTTCAGTGCTGATAAATTGGTATCATAAATAAGTATGTGCGCGTAGCTCAGCTGGATAGAGCGTCTGACTACGGATCAGAAGGCCGGGAGTTCGAATCTTCTCGCGCACGTTTCCAAAACCTTTTCGTACAAAGTGCGGAAAGGTTTTTTAACTAATATGGGAAATAAGTCTTTTGTATAAGCAGGAGGGTTCTATGTTCCAGGCAGATATATTAAAAGAGATAGCCAGAAATTGTAATGTAAAAAAAGATGAACCAATGTCACTGCATACTACATTCCGCATTGGTGGGCCAGCAGATTATTATATTGAAACTTGTTATATTGAGGATTTTATAAATATTGTGAGGTATTTGCAAAAGGAGAACTGCAGGTATTTTATAATGGGCAATGGGAGCAACCTTCTTGTACATGATGAAGGGTATAGGGGGATTGTTGTTTCTACAAGGGGATTTAAAGACATTAATACTGTTAATGAAAGTACAGATAACAAGTCTTGTGTTATACAAAGGCTTGATGAAGTTAATATATATCATGCAGGCAGCAGTGATGTGGTGCAGTTTTTTATGGATAGTGGCTATTTATCTGATGCTTCCTTTTTAAAGCATGGAAATCTTGTACATGCAGGCGGCGGCATACTGCTTTCCAGTCTTGCAAATGCCATAGGTGAAAACGGCATGGCGGGGTTTGAGTTTGCAGGAGGTATACCAGGTACACTTGGTGGTGCTGTTGCTATGAATGCAGGTGCATATGGCGGTGAAATTTGTGATGTGCTGGAGGGTGTGCGTGTTATTACAAGTGATGGCAGTATAAAAGTATTGAATAAAAATATGCTTGGTATGGGGTATAGAACAAGTATTATACAAAAAGAAAATATGGTTGTGCTTGATGCATTGTTTGCTTTTGAAAATGGCAGCAGGGAGCAGGTTCTTGGACGGATGAAAGAATTGAACCGGAAACGCAGGGAAAAGCAGCCATTAGAGCATGGCAGTGCCGGCAGTACGTTTAAACGTCCGGAAGGGCATTTTGCAGGCCAGCTTATACAGGAGGCAGGGCTCAAAGGCTACCGCTGTGGTGATATAATGGTATCTGGCAAGCATAGTGGTTTTGTTGTAAATGTTGGGAATGGCACATTTAAACAGGCTATGGATGTTATAAACCATGTAAAAGAAGAAGTCATGAAACATTCTGGTATTGAAATGGAACTTGAAATTAAAATATTATAGCCAGAAGCCAGCAGGTTATGCCGTTTCCGGCAGCATGGGGGATTACTATGAGATTTGTTATAGTTACAGGGATGTCTGGTGCAGGCAGGAGTTCTGTTATGAAGATGCTTGAGGATATAGGGTATTTCTGCGTTGACAACCTGCCAGTACGCCTTATACCTAAGCTTACAAAGATTGCACTGGAAGAAAGCGCTTCAATAGACAGGGCGGCAATAGGCATTGATATAAGAAACCTGCAAGGTCTTTCAGAGTTTGGTGGCATACTTGAAGAAATGAAAGAAAACGGCTATAGGTATGAGATAATATTTTTAGAAGCTGAGGACAGTGTACTTGTTAAAAGGTATAAAGAAACACGCAGGAACCATCCACTTGCTTTGCAGGGGCGTGTTGACAAGGCAATTGAAGCTGAAAGGCAGGAACTTGCATTTATTAAAAAAAGTGCGGACTATATTTTAGATACAAGTCATATGCTGATAAGGGATTTAAAAAAAGAAGTTGACAAAATATTCCTTGATAATGAGGAATACGAAAACTTTTTTATAACCATACTATCATTTGGGTTCAAGTATGGTATACCAGCAGATTCAGACCTTGTATTTGATGTACGTTTCCTGCCAAATCCTTTTTATATAACTGAGTTAAAGCCACTTACAGGCAATGACAGGGAAGTATATGATTATGTTATGGATTCGGAAAATGCAAGGATATTTGAGAAGAAGCTGTTTGAAATGCTAAGGTTTCTTATACCTAATTATATTATAGAGGGCAAAAACCAGCTTGTTGTAAGTATAGGGTGTACAGGCGGCAGGCACAGGTCAGTCACTATTGCCAATGCCCTTTCAAAAGATATGAAGAAACTGCCATATGGCATTAAAGTTGAACACCGTGATGCTGGAAGGATTTAAATAAGTGTGAGGTGGGCAGTATGTCATTTTCAAGTGATGTAAAAGAGGAGCTAATGAAACATGAAAGCCAGGCAAGGCACTGCTGTATTGCAGAGTTTGCTGCTTTATTTATACTGGCAGGACATGTTAAAAGGTATGGAAATGGGGATATTTATATTAAAATACAGACTGAAAACTTGACAGTAGCGCAAAAATCTTATATCTTATTAAGGAAAACATTTCGTGCTAAGATAGAAATTATGGTGCGCCGCCATAATCTGCAGTCTGGTACAGTCAGTTATTCTGTCTATGTAACCAGGAAGCACGATGTTTTAAATATATTACAGGCTGTAAAGATAATAAATGGACATAGGGAGCAGTGGGGCAGCTTATCAGAAGTCCATAGCCTGCTTGTACAGAATACATGTTGTAAGAGGGCTTTTTTAAGAGGGGCATTTATGGCGGCTGGCTCTGTAGCAAGCCCTGAAAAAGCATACCATCTTGAAATTGCAGTTATTTCAAACAGACTTGCAGAACAGATACGTGGAATTATATCTTCTTTTATGATTGATGCCAAAATAATTGAAAGAAAAAAGTATTATGTGGTGTACATAAAAGAGAGTTCACAGATAGTAGATTTCCTTAATGTAACAGGGGCACATATTGCATTAATGGATTTTGAAAATGTAAGGATAGTCAAAGAAGTACGCAATTCAGTAAACAGGCAGGTAAATTGTGAAACAGCTAATATAGGTAAAACTGTTACTGCTGCTGCCAGGCAGATAGAGGATATTAAATATATCCAATGTAATATGGGGTTTGGCCAATTGACGGAGGGTCTTAAGGAAATAGCCAGGCTGCGCCTTGAATACCCGGAAAGCCCGCTACAGGAGCTGGGAAGGATGCTGGGCAGCCCTATTGGCAAATCAGGGGTCAACCACCGTCTGCGCAAATTAAGTGATATTGCAAATCAAATGAGGGAGGAAGCTGGCAGATAAGCCGCTGCCCTGCTAAAAGGAGGAAAATACGCAATGGTTACAAAAAAAATAAAAATTCAGATTCAGAATGGTCTTGAAGCCAGGCCAGTAGCTGTACTTGTACAGGTAGCAAGCCAGTATAACAGCAGCATTTATGTTGAATGTGAAAATAGAAAGGTAAATGCTAAAAGCATTATGGGAATGATGACATTGGGGCTTTCGGCAGGTGAAGAGGTAGTAGTATCTGCAAATGGCGATGATGAAGAAAATGCAATGACAGATATTGTTAAATATCTTAGTGCTGCAAATGCCTGAGTTATATTAAGAAGGGGCATTTTGCAGTTTCTGTCTGGTAATATCTGTTACATAAAAGATATATATAGCTGGTTTTATAATGGGGCTGCTGCATTTATAATGCACAGCCCTGTTTTAGAATTACCAGCTAAGGGAAGGAGGTTTGTTTTATGGGATTTGTGCATCTGCATGTGCATACAGAGTATTCACTGCTTGATGGTTCCTGCAAAATAAAAGAAATTGCAGCAAGGGCAAAGAAACTTGGCATGGAACATCTGGCAATTACTGACCATGGGAATATGTACGGCGTAATTGATTTTTACCGTGCGGCTAAAGATGCAGGGATAAACCCGGTAATAGGATGTGAGGTTTATGTTGCTCCAGGTTCAAGGTTTGACAGGGAGCTATTAAAAGGTGAAGGGCGTTATAACCACCTTGTGCTGCTTGCAGAGAATAATACAGGTTATGCTAACCTTATGAAAATAGTTTCAAGAGGGTTTACAGAAGGCTTTTATTATAAGCCAAGGGTTGACTATGAAGTGCTTGAAAAATACCATGAAGGAATTATAGCACTTAGTGCATGCCTTGCTGGTGTAGTTGCTTCATCTGTATTGCATGGTTCTTATGAAAAAGCTAAAGAAGAAGCATTAAAACTGGAAAAAATATTTGGAAAGGACAACTTTTTCCTGGAACTCCAGGACCACGGAATACCACAGCAGGGAACAGTAAACCAGGCACTTTTAAGGATTAGCCAGGAAACAGGTATAAAGCTTGTTGCAACTAATGATGTGCATTATATTATGGCAGAGGATGCAGAAGCACATGATATACTGTTATGCATACAGACGCAGAAAAAGGTACAAGATACAGACCGTATGCGTTATGAGGGTGGCCAGTATTATTTAAAATCAGAAGAACAGATGCTTGAATTATTTCCATATGCAACAGAAGCTGTAATGAATACAGGATTAATAGCAGAAAGATGCCACGTGGAAATAGAATTTGGCAATTATAAACTGCCGAAGTTTGATGTGCCAGAAGGTTTTACAGCAGAAAAATATTTAGAAAAACTCTGTAAAGATGGGTTTTATGAAAGATATAAAAACCGGTCAGAAGAACTGGAAGAAAGACTTGCATATGAGCTTGATACAATAAATACAATGGGCTTTACAGATTACTTTCTTATAGTATGGGATTTTATAAAATATGCAAGGGATAATGGCATAAGCGTAGGACCTGGAAGGGGTTCAGCGGCTGGAAGTATAGTTTCTTATTCGCTTGGCATAACTAATATAGACCCAGTTAAATATGACCTTCTTTTTGAGCGTTTCTTAAACCCTGAGCGTGTTACAATGCCTGATATTGATATAGATTTCTGTTATGAACGCAGGCCAGAAGTAATAGAATATGTTATGGACAAGTATGGCAGGGATCATGTTGTACAGATAGTTACATTTGGAACGCTTGCAGCAAGGAATGTTATACGTGATGTTGGAAGGGTTCTTGACCTTCCCTATAATTATGTGGATGTTATTGCCAAGTCAATCCCTATGGAACTTGGCATTACAATAGATAAAGCATTAAATTTAAACCCTGAGTTCCGGCAGATTTATAATGAAGATGCACAAGCAAAGAAACTGGTAGACATGGCAAGAAGGCTTGAGGGACTGCCGCGCCATACTTCAATGCATGCGGCAGGTGTGCTTATAAGCTCGGAGGCTGTAGAAGAGTTTGTACCGCTCTCAAAGGCGTCAGATGGCACTATAACTACGCAGTATACAATGGTTACACTTGAAGAACTAGGGCTGTTAAAAATGGATTTCCTGGGACTGCGTACACTGACAGTTATTAATGATGCCGCTGTTATGGCAGGTCTTGGCGGTGTTTATAATATGGAAATAGATTATGAGGATAAAAATGTATTTGACATGTTAAGTACAGGCAGGACAGAAGGGGTGTTCCAGCTTGAAAGTGCTGGCATGAAACAGTTTATAAAAGAACTTAAACCACGCAATATGGAAGATATTATAGCAGGAATATCACTTTACCGTCCAGGACCTATGGACTTTATACCTAAATATATTGAAGGGAAAGAGAGAAGCGGAAGCATAACATACGACTGTCCGCAGCTTGAGCCTATACTTGCGCCTACATATGGATGTATTGTATACCAGGAACAAGTTATGCAGATAGTAAGAAATCTTGCTGGGTACAGTTTTGGACGCAGTGACCTTGTGCGCAGGGCAATGTCCAAGAAAAAGACGAAAGTTATGGAAGCAGAGCGCAGGAATTTTGTGTATGGCAATGAAGAAGAAGGAGTTAAAGGCTGTATTGCTAACGGAATACCGGAAAATATTGCCAATAAAATTTATGATGAAATGATTGATTTTGCGAAATATGCGTTTAATAAATCCCATGCTGCAGCATATGCGGTAGTTGCATACCAGACAGCATACCTTAAATATTACCATCCTGTTGAATTTATGGCAGCGCTGCTTACATCTGTTAAAGCCAATCCAAATAAAGTTCTTTCATATATTATGACATGCCGTCAGATGGGCATAGAAATAATACCACCAGATATTAATAAAGGTTATGATGAGTTCCATGTTTCAGATGGCAAAATTATGTATGGCATGTCTGCAATAAAGGGCATTGGCACACCTGTAACCGCTGCAGTAAAGGCAGAGCGGGAACGTGGTGGGGATTTTATTTCCATGCAGGATTTTATTACAAGGATGACTTCCAAAGAGGCAAACCGCCATACTATAGAAAATTTTATAAAATCTGGCGCATTTGATTGTCTGCCAGGAAACAGGCGGCAGAAAATGATGGTTTTTGGCTCAATTATTGACAGCGTGAACCATGAGAAAAGGGATATTGTAGCAGGCCAGCTTTCGCTTTTTGATATGGCGGATACAGGGTTTGAGCATGCCAATGAAGTGAAGTTCCCTGATGTGCCAGAATATGACAAGGAAGAACTGCTTGCATTTGAGAAGGAAACACTAAGCATATATATAAGTGGCCATCCGCTTGAAGATTATACAGGGCTTATGGAAAAGAACTGTACAAGGAATTCAATGGATTTTATATCTGATGAAGAAGATACAGGTATGGCAAAGGTGTATGATGGGGAAAATGTAATAATAGGAGGTCTGGTTACTGCCAAAAGTGTTAAAATAACAAGGAAAAACACTACTATGGCATTTATTACAATTGAGGATTTATATGGTTCTGTTGAGGTTGTGGTATTTCCTAATTCTTATGAGAAGAAGAAAGAACTAATTGAGCTTGATTCTAAAGTATTTATAAAGGGAAGGGCAAATATAGAAGAAGACAGGGCAGGCAAAGTTATATGCCAGGATATAATACCATTTAATAAAGTGCCATGTGAACTCTGGATAAGATTTGCAGACAAGGAAGAATTCCAGGCAAAAGAAAGCCTGCTGTATAAGAAAACAATGCCTTATGATGGCAATGATACTATATGTATTTACCTTACCAAAGAGAAACTTATAAAAAAGCTGCCTAAGAGCAGGTGTACTGATGCGAGAAGGGTAGTAAAAGACAGGGTTCTTGAAGAATTTGGAGAAAACGCAGTTGCAATAAAAGAAAAGAGTATTGAAAAATAATCCATTTTATCGTACAATTTTAAGAGTGGAAATATTTACTTTACTTTTGTAAGATGAGGAGGGTATTATGAGTTATGCAGTAAAAACGATTGGTGTATTAACAAGCGGGGGAGATGCCCCTGGAATGAATGCAGCCATACGTGCTGTTGTCCGTACAGGTATTTCATGTGGTTTAAATATAAAGGGGATACGTCATGGGTTTGCAGGTTTATTGGAAGAAGATATAGTTGATATGAATAATCTTTCAGTTTCTGATATAATCCAGACTGGCGGGACTATTCTTTATACTGCACGCTGCCTTGAATTCAAGAAAAAAGAATACCAGGAAAAAGGCGCGGATATCTGCCGCAAGCATGGAATTGACGGAGTGGTAGTAATTGGCGGTGATGGTTCATTTAATGGTGCAAGCAGGCTTGCAGAACATGGTATTAACACAGTAGGCGTCCCAGGGACTATTGATCTTGATATAGCATGTACAGAGTATACAATTGGATTTGATACGGCTATTAATACAGCTATGGAAGCTATTGACAAGTTAAGGGATACTTCAGAATCACATGAGCGCTGTTCTATTGTAGAGGTAATGGGACGCACAGCAGGGCATATCGCACTCTGGACTGGTATAGCAAGTGGCGCTGAGTATATACTTACAACAGAAAAGTACCATGGTGACATACAAAGAATAATAGGCAAGATTTTAGACAGGCGCAGGCTAGGCAAGAAGAACCATATTATTGTAAACGCAGAGGGTGTTGGAAGTTCTACAGAGATGGCAAAGCTTATAGAGCTGGCAACAGGAATAGAAACAAGGGCAACAGTGCTTGGACATATACAGCGTGGCGGAAACCCTACATGTAAAGACAGGGTGTATGCATCCGCACTTGGTACAAAGGCGGTTGAGCTTCTTTGTGAAGGTAAGACAAACCGCATTGTAGGGTACAGGGGCGGCGAGTTTGTGGACTTTGACATACAGGAAGCACTGTCAATGACAAAAGACCTTGACCCATATTTATTCCATATAACACATAAACTTACCACCAAATAAAATTATAAATATTGAATAAAATTTTCAAAATAAAGGGGGAAACTGGTAACATGAAAAAAATAATTAAATTTGTAGCAGGGGCAGCAGCAGTTGCAGGAGCTGTATGTGGTGCAGTGTATTTATTTAAGAAAGTTTATGGGGTTGACATAATGGGCAAAAACGAAGACTTCGACGATGATTTTGACGAAGACTTTGATGATATTGATGATGAAGACTCCGATGACAGGGAATATGTAACACTTGATATGGAAAAAGAAGATAGCAATGAGGAAGAAGCAGTACAGGAAGAAGATGTAGAGGCCACAGTTGAAACAGAAGCAGAAACAGAATAAAATTCCTAGGTGTATAAAAATCCCTTAAATACCCGTTTTCTGGCATATATTCCAGTAAATGGGTATTTTGTATTTAATAATATTATATGCAATACATAGTATATATAATGTAAAACAAATATATAAACATAAGATAATTTCCAGTTATCCTTTGTTTGTGTAAGAACGGACGGTTTTTGT
>CAJTXH010000101.1 GCA_910580005.1 uncultured Lachnospiraceae bacterium
TTAACTGGACACGTAAACCCTGCGTCCGTTTACCAGCACAGAATAACTGGAAATTTTATGAAACGGGCGTGGTTATCCCAAGAAAATGCTTGAAAATCTGGGAATTGGGTGTTACTATTAATAAGTGTATTAATTTTGAGTGGGAACAATTAACTCTTAATAGTTATGGAGGATAAATTAATGGGAATGACTATGACACAAAAAATTCTGGCAGCACATGCAGGTTTACCATCGGTTGAGGCTGGCCAGCTTATTGAAGCAGATTTAGATTTAGTGCTTGCCAATGATATTACAGGCCCTGTTGCCATCCATGAGGCTGGAAAGCTAAATAAAAAGACTGTATTTGATAAAGATAAGGTAGTGCTTGTCCCTGACCACTTTGCTCCAAATAAAGATATTAAATCAGCAGAGCATTGCAAATGTGTACGTGAGTATGCTAAAGAACATGATATAACAAATTACTTTGAAGTGGGCAGGATGGGCATTGAACATGCACTTCTTCCAGAGAAAGGGCTTATAGTTGCCGGGGAAACATGTATAGGTGCAGATTCGCATACATGTACATATGGTGCACTTGGGGCATTTTCTACAGGTGTAGGCAGTACAGATATGGGATGTGGCATGATAACAGGCAAAGCATGGTTTAAAGTGCCATCTGCAATAAAGGTAGTCCTTACAGGAAAGCCTTCAAAATGGGTAAGCGGCAAAGATGTTATACTACATCTTATAGGAATGATTGGTGTTGACGGTGCATTATACCGTTCACTTGAATTTACAGGTGACGGGGTCGCAAACCTTTCAATGGATGACCGTTTTGCCATTGCAAACATGGCTATAGAAGCAGGTGCCAAGAATGGCATTTTCCCTGTTGATGATAAGACAATAGCATATATGGAAGAACATTCAAAGAAGCAGTATACTGTGTATGAAGCAGATGAGGATGCTGTATATGATGAAGAATACACTATTGATTTAAGCAGCCTTGAACCAACTGTGGCATTTCCCCACCTTCCTGAAAATACAAAAACCGTTAGTGAAGCTGGTGAGGTTAAAATTGACCAGGTTGTTATAGGTTCATGCACAAATGGGCGTATAGAAGACCTGCGTGTTGCAGCAGAGATAATAAAGGGGCATAAGGTTGCTGATGGCATAAGGGTTATTGTAATTCCTGCTACACAGGCAATTTACCTTAAAGCTATAGAAGAAGGCCTTGTACAGGCATTTGTTGAAGCAGGGGCAGTTGTAAGCACCCCTACATGCGGCCCATGCCTTGGAGGCTATATGGGAATACTTGCTGCTGGTGAACGTGCAGTTTCCACAACCAACCGTAACTTTGTCGGCCGTATGGGGCATGTGGAATCAGAAGTCTATCTTGCAAGCCCTGCAGTTGCAGCAGCAAGTGCAATAACAGGCATGATTTCACAGCCTTCTGATTTAGGATTATAAAGCCATATTTTAAAAGGTATAGTGGCAGGTACTGCCCCGCATTACCATGTTATAAAGTGCAGTACAGAAATGGAGAAATTAATATGAAAGCATGTGGCATAGTCCATAAATATGGAGATAATGTAGATACAGATGTAATTATTCCAGCAAGATACCTTAATTCGTCTGACCCGGCAGAACTTGCTAAAAACTGTATGGAAGATATAGACCCGGACTTTGTAAAACGTGTTAAAAAGGGTGATATTATGGTTGCAAATAAAAATTTTGGATGTGGTTCATCACGTGAACATGCACCTATAGCAATTAAGGCATCAGGCATAAGCTGTGTTATTGCTGAAACATTTGCAAGGATATTTTACCGCAATGCAATTAATATAGGGCTTCCTATTATTGAATGTCCAGAAGCAGCAAAAACGATAGAAGCAGGTGATACAGTTGAAATTGATTTTGACAGTGGCATGATTTATAACAAGACAAAAGGGACAGAACATAAAGGACAGGCATTTCCACCATTTATGCAGAAAATAATTGAAGCAGAAGGGCTTGTTAATTATATTAACCAGCAGTAAAAGCTTAATAGTAAAAGCCAGTGTAATAAAAAATTAATAATGAAATACAGAAAGAGGTGCAACAATGGTATTTGCCCTGGTACTTGCAGGCGGCATGGGAAGCCGTATGGGAAATAATGGTAAACCGAAGCAGTTTCTTATGGTTTGTGGGAAGCCTGTAATAATCCATACACTTGAAAAATTCTGCCTGCATGGAGATGCCAGGCAGATTATTGTGCTTTGTCCTTCTTTGTGGGTTTCTTATGCACAGGATATTATTAATGAATATCTTGTTGATTATATAGAAACCATTACTGTCATATGTGGCGGTACAAGCCGCAATGGCACTATAATGGCAGGAATAAATTATATTGAGGGCTGTTATGGTCTTGATGACAGCACAATAATTGTTACACATGATGCTGCAAGGCCATTTATAAATAACCGCATAATTGATGAAAATATAGAAACAACATTAAAATATGGGGCGGCTACTACGGCTGTGCCTGCAACAGATACAATACTTTGCTGCCCAGGCGGAAAGACTGTTGGAAGTGTTGCTGACAGGACTGCCCTTTATATGTGCCAGACGCCGCAGACGTTTTATGCAAAGAAGCTGCGGAGTTTGTATAATGCTTTAACTGCCAGTGAAAAGGAAAAGTTTACAGATGCGTCAGGCATACTGGTTAAAAACAATTTGCCAGTAGGTATTGTGCAAGGTGAAATGTATAATTTTAAAATTACTTACCCTAACGATTTGGCAGTTGCTGAGGAATATATCAGACAGGGGATTGTATAATTATGAAAACTTCTGATTTTAGCTATGATTTGCCGGAGGAACTTATTGCACAAGACCCAGCAGAACGCAGGGACTTGTCAAGGCTTCTGGTTATAAATAAAAATACTGGCAAAAGGGAACATAAAGTTTTCCATGACATTATAGATTACCTTGTTCCTGGTGACTGCCTTGTAGTAAATAATACAAAAGTTATCCCGGCAAGGCTGCTTGGGGAAAGGGAAGGAACTGGCGGCAAAGTTGAGGTGCTGCTTCTTAAACGCAAGGGAAATGACATATGGGAAACACTGGTGCGTCCTGGCAAGAAGGCAAGGCCTGGGCAAAAGCTGGAATTTGGCGGTGGGCTTCTTAAAGCGGAGGTTTTAGAGACTGCAGAGGATGGGAACAGGCTTGTACAGTTCAATTATGATGGCATATTTGAGGAGATACTTGACAAACTAGGACAGATGCCGCTTCCTCCATATATTACACATAAACTTAAGGATAAAAACCGGTACCAGACAGTTTATGCAAAATACGAAGGTTCAGCAGCAGCACCAACAGCAGGGCTTCATTTTACAGAGGAACTTTTAAAAGAAATTGAAGACAAAGGTGTAAATATTGCAAAAGTTACACTGCATGTAGGGCTTGGCACTTTCAGGCCTGTTAAATCAGATAATATTGAAAACCACCATATGCATACAGAGGAATATTATGTTGGAAGCCAGGCAGCAGACTTAATTAACAGTACAAGGAAAAACGGAGGCAGGGTAATCTGTGTTGGCACTACAAGCCTGCGTACGGTTGAATCGGCAGCAGCAGGCTATGGGATTATAAATCCAGGCGGTGGTGATACAGATATATTTATTTATCCAGGATACCAGTTTAAAATTGCAGATGCATTAATAACCAATTTCCATCTGCCAGAGTCAACGCTTCTTATGCTTGTTTCTGCATTAGAGGGGCAAAATGAAATCCTGGCTGCTTATAAAGAAGCTGTTTCACTTAGATACCGCTTTTTTTCATTTGGTGACGCAATGTTTATGGAAACAAGGAAGCTGGTTTATAATGCTGATGGGACATATAACCAGAAATATTATACAGAAAAAGGGGAATTAAAAATACCATATAGTGAATATTTAAAAGAAGAAAGCCGTTTTAAAGAACAAATAGCCGTTTCTGGCATAGAAAATGCATGGAATATGTTCCATTAACACAACAGGTATAAAAATGGCAGCAGAGAATGGAAGGGCGTGGATATTTTTATGGATAAAAAAATGTTATTTGTATACAACCCTATGGCGGGAAAGGAACAGATACGTAACCACCTTTCAGACATTATACAGGTTTTTTGTAATGCTGGATACCAGGTTACAATATTTTCTACAAATGGTGCTGGTGATGCCACAAGGATAGTGGCAGAGAAAGGCATGGATTATAATTATATTGTATGTTCTGGCGGAGATGGTACTATGAATGAAGTTGCAACAGGACTTATGAAGCTGGAGAAATGCCCTGTATGTGGATATATACCAGCAGGTACTGTAAATGATTTTGCTTCAAGCCTTAAAATACCTAAGACTATGAAAGAAGCAGCAGAGCTGGTAACATATGGGAGAGTATTTAAATGCGACATGGGCCAGTTTAATGACAGAAGCTTTACATATGTTGCAGGATTTGGTGCATTTACAGAAGTTTCTTACCAGACACCCCAGGAGTGGAAAAATGCACTTGGCAAAGTAGCATATTTTGCAGAAGCATTAAAGCATATATCAGATATAAAGCCACACCATATGACAATAAAAAGTGGTGGTGAATTATATGAGGACACATTTATATTAGGACTTGTAAGTAATTCTGTATCTGTTGCAGGCTTTAAGGCATACAGTAAGAAAAACATTAAGATGGATGATGGAAAGTTTGAAGCTATTTTTATACGCAATCCTAAAAACCCAATAGAAATACAACAGGTTTTAAATTCCCTGCTTTCAAAGCAGCTTGATGCCCCACAGATATTATATTTAAGCAGCAGCCAGGTTTCCATTACCAGTGATGATAATGTACAGTGGACACTTGATGGTGAAGATGGCGGCGTATGCAGTTATGCAGAAATAAAAAACTTAAAACAGGCCTTGCCAATAATTTGTGATAAATGTGCATATGCAGAAGTTTCATGCAAATATGATGAAATGTGATAAAAATATGTTAATAGGAATTTTTTGAGGCAAGGAATATTTCCAGGTTTGAGGCATAGAATTATTTATAATAGGCTGGAAAATGCAAAAAAGCATTTTCTATCCTAAATATTTATTATGCAGCAAAGAATGGAGGAAATATGTGCGGAATAGCAGGATTTTTTAATGCTTCCCTGGATTTTACAGAAAAAAGCCAGTTATATGGGAAGGTACTGGAGGAGATGAAAAACAGCATTGTACACAGAGGACCGGACAGTGAGGGTGTACGTCTTTTCAAGCATTGCGGCATTGCACATACAAGGCTTGCAATTATTGACCTTTTAGGTGGAATACAGCCTATGTGCAGAAAGCTTGACGGATATTCTTACCATATAGTATATAATGGGGAACTGTATAATACAGGCAGGCTTCGTAAGAAACTTATGAATGCAGGATGGAGTTTTGTATCTGGTTCAGATACAGAGGTTATCCTGCTTTCTTTTTTGCAGTATGGTCCTGAATTTGTTAATAAGCTTGACGGGATTTTTGCATTTGCAATATATGATGAAAGACATGAAACTATATATCTTTACAGGGATAGTTTTGGCATTAAGCCATTATTTTACACTGTTAAGGATGGCACAGTTATATTTGCTTCAGAACCAAAAGGGCTTTTTAAGTATCCTGGTGTTGAAGCCATACTGGACAAAGACGGGATTAATGAAGTTTTTGGCATTGGGCCTGCCAGAATTCCAGGTTCAGGCATATTTAAAGGAGTATATGAGGTTAAACCAGGCTGTTATTTAACATGCAACAGATATGGTATAAAAAACAACTGCTACTGGCACCTTAAAAGCAAGCCGCATGAAGACAGTTATGAAAAAACAGTGGAAAAAGCAGGCTTTCTTGTAGAAGATGCTATCAAAAGGCAGATGGTTTCAGATGTGCCAATATGTACATTTCTTTCAGGCGGCATTGATTCAAGCCTTGTTTCAGCAGTATGTGCAGCAGAACTGAAGAAAAAAGGTGAAAGGCTTGTTACATATTCATTTGATTTTACAGGTAATGACAAATACTTCCAGGCAAACAGTTTCCAGCCATCACAAGACCGCCCTTATGTTGACAAAATGGTGGAATTCCTTGGCTCAGAACACCATTACCTGGAATGTTCTTATGAAACACAGGCAGACCTTTTATATGCGTCAGTAGATGCACATGACCTGCCATGTATGGCTGATGTGGACTCATCCCTTTTACATTTTTGCCGCCAGGTCAGTTTAAACCATAAAGTTGTGCTGACTGGTGAATGTGCAGATGAAGTTTTTGGAGGATATCCGTGGTTTCATAAGGAAGAATTCTTAAAAAGCAATACATTCCCATGGACACCTGATTTATCACCACGCAAAGAACTTATAAAAAGAGATGTGCTTTATGCTTTAAAAATGGATGAATTTGTACAAAAGACATATGAAAATGCAGTAATTGAAACAGCACTGCTTCCATGGGAGGACGGAACAGAAAGCAGCAGACGCCAGACAGGTTATCTTAATATAAGATTCTTTATGCAGACACTTTTAAACAGAATGGACAGAACAAGCATGAATTCTGGGCTTGAAGCAAGAGTTCCTTTTGCAGACAGGAAACTTGTGGAGTATGTTTTCAATGTCCCATGGAATATGAAAGCATATGGCGGTCTGGTTAAAAACCTGCTGCGCCAGGGGGCACGCGGCAAGCTTCCTGATGAAATACTTTTCAGAAAAAAAAGCCCATATCCTAAGAGTTACAACCCATATTATGAAAAACTCCTGGCAGAACGCCTTAGTAGTTTAATAAAAGAAGGAGAATCGCCATTATTTAAAATAATAGATATACAGAAACTTGTGAAATTTATGCAGAGTGTAAAAGATTACGGAAAGCCGTGGTATGGACAGTTAATGGCAGGCCCACAGATGCTTGCATATCTGGTACAGTTAGGCTACTGGATGAAGAAATTTAATATAAAAATTGAACTGTAGTATATATATTAGCAAGGGCAGTGTTGCAGGATATTTGAAACCCATGAACATAAGATAATTTCCAATTATCTTATGTTATGGATTTCATCATATACAAGAGGTATGTTTACATTTTATTTATGTTCCTGTCCCACCTTGTCTTTATCTTCACTGCTATCCTCTTTAAAAGCAGTTATCCACGCATCATCAACGCCTTCTGTTGCTTCTTTCTTAAGCACTATTTTCACTGTCATAAGTATAAGCTTGATATCTGTCCACATTGAATAACTTGATATATAAAGTAAATCCAGTTTAAGCTTGTCATAAGGGGTTGTGTTATATTTGCCATATACTTGTGCATAGCCTGTAAGCCCTGCCTTAACCCTTGTACGGAACTTAAATTCTGGGATTTCCTTACAATACTCTTTTATTATTTCAGGACGTTCAGGTCTTGGCCCTACAAATGACATATCACCTTTTAAAATATTAAAAAGCTGTGGAAGTTCATCTATGCGTGTTGCCCTTATAAAACGCCCTACAGGTGTTATCCTGCCATCATTTTCTTTAGCAAGCTTTGCAACCCCGTCACTTTCAGCATTTACTACCATGCTCCTGAATTTATATATTTTAAATTCCCTGTCATGCCTCGTAATGCGCGTCTGTTTATAAAATACAGGCCCTCTGTCATAAAGCCAGATTGCGGCAGCCGTTAAAAGCATTACTGGTGCTGATATTACAAGCATAGGCACAACAAGCAGGATATCTAAAAGTCTTTTGGCAAAAATCTGGTCAACGCTTAATGTATAACCTTTGGAAAGCATAAATGGTGTATCAAAAATATGGATTCTGTCAGTACCCATAAGGATAATATCCGAAATCTTAGGAACTACATAAGCCCTTACCTTATTGGCAAAGCAGTATTTTAATATATCATTGCGTTCCACTGCTGAAATATCCCCAATAATTACAGCCTGGAAATCCTTTATTTTATTAGCAATGGCATCCATGCCATCATATATATTAACCGCATCATAAATTGCATACTTGTCACGTCTTGTTTCTACTTTATTAACAAGGTGGTCTGCCGGCCTGTTTCCATAAATAAGAAGTATTTTCCATGGAGGGAAAACCCTGTTGTAAATATTGATTATTATATAGTTGGCAAATGATGATACAATCATTTCAACAACCATCATTACCAAAAGCATAAAAGGGTTTACAAGCCTGAATGCAAGAAGTGATATAACAAAATATATTACAAAATTTGTCAGGAAAAGGCTTAAATACTGCGAAAGCATTACTTCTGCTTTCCTTAACTGGCCAATCTTTAATCCTCCATACATATTTGAAAAAAACAGCAGTACAGCAGCATACAATGCAATAATCAGGTAATTGCCATTACGGTAAAACTTAACTGAATACATTGTATTATGGTAATAGAAGTACCACACAAATGCAAATATAGCTGTTATAAGCAGAATGTTTATTAAAGATACTATAAAAAGAATAGTCTTTTTATATGGGTCATAATTTTTCATAATCAACCTCACTTATCAGTTGTAATTACCACAGGCGCTAATACAACAGATAAATTATCTGTCATGCCTTTAATTGTATTTTTAGTATAAATTTATCCTTACCAGTATTTTAAATATTCTATTATCAAGGCGGCGCTGCCTGTAAATCCTGCCAGAATTTACAAGTTTTTTTCTTGCTTTGCTATTTTTTTTTCCTCTTATAAAAAGCTTAAGCAGTTTTTCTTTTTCTTGTAAATTCTGCCTATTCTCCAGTTCTGTTTTAAATATTTGTAAAAATTCCAGGGCCTGCCTGCTTGAGCTCTGGTTATCCTTTTTAAACTTATTAATCCTGTATTTTAATTCAGAAAGCCTGCTAGTATTCTTGCCAACTGCATTACCTCCATGCTGGCGGTAATAAATATATGGTGTTTCATCATAGTAGATTTTGCCAAAACATGCCGCCGTTAAATACATCCACCTGTCATGCATTGTTGCATGTTTTGGTATATGGCTTGCCAACATCTGCCTTAACCCGTTATTAAATACAGTAGTACACCCTGTTACAATATTTTCTATAAGTGCATTGCCAAACCCTGGCCTCATCTCTGGATTATCAACATGTACAGGAAGAGGGTTTAACCTTTCATCCGCTAACAAAGGACGGCAGCAGTATAGCAGAGGAATACTTCCTGTGACAATGTCCTCTCCAATGCTATGCTGCTCCATCTGTTTAAGTTTTTTTATGCCTGTACTTATTTTAGAAGGCATCCAGTAGTCATCCTGGTCAGCAAGCGCATAATAATCTGCATTGCCTGCATTTGCAATTAATTCAAAAAAACTTTTTATAACACCTTTATTACTTCCCTGGAACCATTTTATCCTGTCTGGATATTTTTCCGAATACTGTTCCAGTACATTCTGTGTGCCATCTGTAGAACCATCATCACGCACAAGCAGGAATAAGCCTGCAATGCCCTTTTCCTGGCAGTCCTGTGCCATTATGGAGTCTAATTGTTCTTTTATATACTTAATGCCATTGTATGATGACATTAATATCTGAATTTTATCCACTAAATCCATACCCCTTATCTGTTTTTTAACTTCTTATTACTATTCATGGCTTTTGCATAAGCTTGTCAAGCCCCTGGTTCTTTATATTATCTATTGATTTAACAATATGATCGTTGGCAAGGCGTTCTGCCCTTTCTTCATCTTTATCCTTAACTGACTGCAATATTGCTTTGTGCTCTGCACTTGCCATGCTTGCACGTTCATATGATGACAATGTATTCTTTCTTACACGTTCAACATAATGATGATAATCCGAAAGTATATGTTCAAGTATCTTGCTGCCACATGCCTCATACATTGCCAGATGGAATCTGTTATCAAGTTCAAAAATCTGGTCCCAGTGCCTTTTTTCAATGTGAAATCCACTTAAATAAATAATCTCCTCAAGGTTTTCTATCTGGCTGTCAGTAATATTCCTGCACGCCCATTTGGCACAAAGCCCCTCAAGATATGAACGTATAACATAAATATCATATATGTCCTTGGATGTAATGCCGTCTACATATGCCCCCTTATTAGGAATAATAGAAACAAGGCCTTCCAGTTCAAGCTGCCTTAACGCTTCCCTTACAGGTGTGCGTGAAACACCCATTTCCTTGCTGATTGCCGCTTCCCTAAGTTCATATTTCTCAGGGTAGTTACCTGCAAGTATATCCTCACGTATCTTATTAAATACCTTGCCACGCAAGGAATATTTATCCATAACTCCCTTATTTATAATGTAATTATCCATTTCCCTACTGTCTCCCCAGAGTATAATTTTATACTGTGGCGCAAAATGCGCAAAATGAAACCTGCCAGAAAATAACAAGGCAGTCCATCTGCATATAATTGTATACATTAGTACAATTAATGTCAAACCTTTTCTGCAATATAGTATACCACAGGAATTGCACAAATTCCAACACATCTTGCATACTTTTTCTAAGATGGAAGTCTGAACTGTTACAAGGATAACTGGAAATTATCTCAGGACAAACGCATAAATAAATTTTAATGAAATTAAGATAATTTCCAGTTATCCTTTGTTTGTGTAAGAATGGACGGTTTCTATGCCAGATGCCAGTAATATTCCGTACAGGGGCACGCTTTCGCTACGATGGCATACGCAACGGCGCATAA
>CAJTXH010000102.1 GCA_910580005.1 uncultured Lachnospiraceae bacterium
TTAGACGGACACGGAAACCCTGCGTCCGCCTGCCAACACATGATAACTGGAAATTATCTTATTTAATATTGTATAACATCCTTGTTTATGGTAGTATAATCAAATAATGTTTGAAAGGGGTCTTACAGAATGAAAAAATCACTTAACCAGTCAACAATAACATTTATTCTCAACGGGGTATCTGTTATTTCACTAATTTTTATGGTGTTCTCTCTGTCTTCATACAATAAAATAAACCACCAGCTTAATAAAGCACAGAATGAACGTTTTGAACTTACCTATAATGCTAACCGCTTTATGAACGGCTCTGCATACCTTACTAACGAGGTAAGGGCTTTTGCTTCTACAGGCATACAAGAACACTATGACAATTACTGGAATGAAGTTGATAACCTTAAAAACCGTGATGCCGGCATCCAGGCAATGCAGGAAATAGGAATTACCAAAGAAGAGCAGGATTTAATTAATGATATGTCTTCAATTTCTAATGAACTTGTCCCTCTTGAAGAAAATGCAATGAACCAGACAATGTCAGGCAAAAAACAGCAGGCAGTTAATTATGTATATGGTACAGAATATAATGAAACTATTTCAAAAATCGATTCCTTAAAAGAACAGTTCCTTAATATGCTTGATACAAGAACAAGTTCCCAGGTCAGTATGCTTACAGAAGATGCTGGTTATGTGAAAAACAGGATGCTGGTTTCACTTGCAATTGTTATTATAATGCAGTTACTTAGCTCAATATATACTAAATTTAAAATTATTAATCCCTTAAGGGTTGTACGTGACCAGATGGGCGAAATTTCAAAAGGCAGTCTTTCAGCAGATTTTGCATTAAAACCTGATACTTCTGAAATAGGCATGCTTGCAGATTCCATACACAATACTAAAAAAGAACTTAAAAAATATATACATGATATTGATATAAAACTTGCAGATATGGCAAATGGAAACATGGATTTTGAAGTTGGAAGCGGCTATCTCGGGGAATTTATGCCAATACAGGATGCAATGCATAAAATACTTGACTCGCTTAATATTGCATTATCAAATATAAACATAACGGCACAAAAAGTTTCAGCAGAGTCAAAGCGTACAGCAGCAGGTTCTAAAATCCTTTCTGACGGTGCAGTTAAACAGGCAGCAGCAGTCCAGGAGCTTTCTGCTAATATACAGGAACTGTCAAGACAAGTGGATAATACATCTAATGATGCAGAAGATGCAAAGAAATGTTCTGATGATGCTAATGCACAGCTTTCAGAATGCAGCCATAAGATGGAAAAACTTTCTTCTGCCATGGCAGATATTTCAAATGCTTCCCATGAAATAGGCGGCATTATTAAAACTATTGAGGATATTTCCTTCCAGACAAATATACTTGCTTTAAATGCTGCTGTTGAAGCAGCAAGGGCTGGCGAAGCTGGAAAAGGGTTTGCAGTTGTAGCAGGTGAAGTACAGAACCTTGCTAATAAGAGTTCTGTTGCTGCTAATAATATTTCAGAACTTATTGAAAATTCAATGCTAATAGTAGAGCATGGCACAGGGCTTGCAGCAAGCACTAAACAGGCACTGGAAAAGGTAGTTTCTGGTACAGAAAAATCTGCAAACACAGTAAATAATATAGCTGAATCTGCAATACAACAGTCAATGGCATTAAAACAGGTAACACTTGGCATGGACCAGATTTCATCTGTAGTACAGACTACAGCTGCAACTGCTGGAGAACTGGCAGAGACAGCAAAAGAACTTTACGGCCATTCAGAAGGCTTAAAAACAGCAGTCCAGAAGTTCCATCTGCGCAATTCCAGCCATTATGCCAGCAATTGCACAAATACTAATGCAAATGATATAAACAGCAGTGGCAACAGCCTGGTACTTATAGAAAGCAGCCAGGGATATAATTAAATCCTGGCAGGGCAAAAACAAACCAGGCAGCACTTATAATATCCGGAAATAAGCGCTGCCTGGCTGTTTTTCATCTGTACCATCTGCCTGCAAATCAAGGAAGCTTATATTTTTTGCGGTATTCTTTGTACTCCCTGTTAAACCTTATTGCATCATTTTCCTTAAGGTTATCAATATACTCATGTGTTTCAAGTGCATCTTCCTTAATCTGTATTAAACATGCAGCAATATTTGAACAATGGTCTGCCACTCTTTCATAGTTAGTAGTCAAATCAGACAATATAAACCCAAGCCCTATAGTACATTTGCCCTTCCTCAGACGCTTTACATGCTTTTTCTTTACTTCTTCATTTATATTATCAATTACTTCTTCTAGTGGTTCTACATGTGTAGCAAGCTCTGTATCTTCACCAGCAAAAACATTATATGTCATTGATACTATTTCACGCAATGCTGCCTCATAAACATCCAGTTCTGCCCTTGCCTTATCAGAAAAATGCTCCTCTTTTTTATTAACTTCTCTGGCAGTTTCCACTATATTGACAGCATGGTCTGAAATCCTTTCAAAATCGCCAATACAGTGCAATATCATTGTAACATCCTGTGAATCTTCCTGCGCCAGTTCAGCGTTATTTATTTTCATAAGATAAGTACCTATTTCGTCTTCGTATCTGTCAACAAGGTTTTCCAGCTCCATAACATTTTCTGCACCAGCTTCATCATATTTGTGCCTTAAGTCTATTGCCTTAAATAAAGCATCCTGTGACGCCTTTGCCATCTGTATGGCAGTTTTCTTTGCCTGCGCTACTGCAAAAGCTGGCTGTTCAAGGAAACGCTCGTCCAGGAGTGTAACTACATCCTCCCCTGCCTGGACTTCATCATCACGTATTGTAAGCATTGCAAGGCTTACAAGCCCTTTCCTGAAAGGAAGCAGGCACAAGGTAGCAGCAATATTAAATATAGAATGGACAACGGCGATTCCAGCAGCGCCAGCAGCATCATCCAGGAAATTAAAATCTATAAATACATTCAGGAAATAAAATGCTGACATAAATATAATAGTACCTATAAGGTTAAAATAAAAATGCACCAGTGCTGCCCTTTTTGCGTTTTTGGTTGCCCCAATGCCAGAAATAAGTGCAGTTACACATGTACCTATATTCTGCCCCATGATAATAGGTATTGCAGAAGCATATGTTATTGAACCTGTAAGGCATAGTGCCTGCAAAATACCTACAGATGCTGAAGAACTCTGTATCAATGCCGTAAGAAGTGCACCTGCAATTACACCAAGCACAGGATTTTTAAACATTGTAAACAGGTTTGTAAATTCTGGTATCTCTGCAAGAGGTGCAAGTGCCTTGCTCATGGTATCCATGCCTGTCATAAGAATTGCAAAACCTGCCAGTATTGTACCTATATCCCTCTTTTTTGTACTTTTAGCAAAAAGCATCATACTTACGCCAGCTATTGCAAAAACTGGTGCAAATGATGACGGTTTAAGCATTTGCATAAATATATTACTGCTTTCAATGCCAGCAAGGCTTAAAACCCATGATGTTACAGTAGTACCAATATTAGCGCCCATAATAATGCCAACTGCCTGGTTTAGTTTCATAATTCCTGAATTAACAAAACCTACAACCATTACAGTAGTAGCAGAAGATGACTGTATAACTGCTGTGACACCAGCCCCTAAAAGTACAGCCAGTGATGTGCTGGATGTAAACTTCTCAAGTATACCCTCCAGCCTTCCTCCTGATGTCTTAGCAAGCCCGTCTCCCATTACATGCATTCCATAAAGGAATAATGCAAGCCCTCCTATCATTGTCAACACACTGAATACATCCATTATTAATCCTCCTGTGCCTAAAGCCTGTATATCTTTAAGCCTGTGTATATATTTTTCTTATGCCTGGCGGAATTTCTTACATTACTGGCTAATAGTGCTATCTGCCTGATATTCTATAACAGATATTCTGCACATCTCCTGCACATGCATGTATTTATTAACACCTTATACAAACTGGCTGTATTCCGTAATCCTGTCTTTAACCTGCTTACGTATTGCTTCAGCCGGATCCTGCACCTTCACTTTAGCATCAACGCTGCCAATTGCAAAATATGTATACAGAAGCTTCTGCATTGCCTGGAAATTTGCTGCCAATAAAACCATTATATACTTTTTTATAAAAATAGTCTATCTATTTATTAAGATTTTATACCGGTATTTTAATATAACAGAAACAGTCCAGACACAATGAAACAAGCATTCAGTACTATTCTTCCTTGGCATATACAAATGTTACAAACCAGCCAAAAAAAGCCAATACATCTATCTTCATAGATATACCAGCCTCTTGTACCATATCCGTATAAATATGTTGCTGTATAAACCCGGAAACTGCCCATTCAAGCTATTATTTTTGTATGTTCCGGGGATTACAGGACTTGCCGCTTATTCAGCACTGGCAAGAATTTCTTTTTTATTGTATGAACCACATGATTTACATACCCTGTGTGATATCATTAAAGATCCACATTTGCTGCACCTCACTAAATTTGGTACAGTCATTTTCCAGTTTGCTCTTCTTTTGTCCCTGCGTGACTTTGAAGATTTATTCTTTGGACAAATCGACATTCTATATTCCACCTCCTAGTTACTTCCATAATCAGCACTTTTCCAATTATATCAATTAGGAATTAATTTGTCAATCTTTTTTGATCCGTTTTATGCGTTTTTTAAATCAAAGTTACTGCCAATAACACCCGCCGCATCTGCACTTTTAAAACTCTTTCCATAAGGGTTTTCTTCATTATACTTTATCTGTGTTGTTGTTTCACCGCCAGATACATAACTTCTGCCACATTCAGGACATATAGAAGTCTTAATCCTTACACTTGCCTGCATAACCTCGCCATTATTACTGGCTGCCTTTTTATATGCATTGCTTACATGCTCCTGTTCATGTGACCTGACAGCAGAAGCAGCAGACTGTGGTGAAATATGCGCTGGTGATTTAAAAGAAACCATCTCATCAGAGCCATCTTTGTACTTCCTGTCTGCACACATTTCACATTCTATCCTGCCTGAACGTACCATCTGCTTTATTGAAGCCTTGTCATAGCCACTGTCTTCAGCTTGTGCAACAGTATGTGGCATTTTTTCTGGCATAGTTGTATTAGCATTAATTCCATTTATATTCATATAATAACCCCTTTTCTGTGCTGCTGGTTTATGTATTTAAAGTTTAGGCCGCAGCATATGCATAAACTGTTATTTTAAATATGCGTATTCCTTAAAACCTCTTTCTTTTGGTAATTACCAGGTAATTTTATTATATTATAGCAAAACAGAATTTAAGTGTAAAGTATTAAGAAATGCTATTTTTCAATCTCATGTAACGGCACTATCTGCAATGTTTTCCCAAATGAACTTAATATCTTCAGTACTGTAGACAGCTTAGGGTCTGTTGTGCCCCTTTCCATCCTTGATATAATAGGCTGTTTTACACCACTCATACTCTCTAGCTGTCTCTGGGTAATCCCTTCTCTCTTCCTTGCATCTATAATATCATTAATAAGAACCCCTCTTAACCTGCAGTCTTCTTTTTTATCTGGTATGTATAATGCCTTTTGTATATCTTCCCACATAGCCTTGTCAAAGTTTTTTTCCTGTTTGTCCATTTTCCATTTCTCCTTCCAAATAAAAGCCTTTGTAAATTATGTATGTTTGTATATGCTGTGTTGTCCTGCTATCCACCAGCTATGTCCTGCCCTCCCCACAATAATACCTGAAATACTGTTCTTTTAAGCCTTTATAAGCACCCCTTGGCAGATATATTTTCTTTCCTGTAACAAGGCTGATATTCTGGGCATTCAGGCTGTCAATATATTCCAGGTTTACAATATAAGCCGCTCCTGTCCTTACAAACTCCTGGTAACAGGACAACATTCCGTAGATTTCTGCCATAGTCAGGTGCAATGTATATTTTGTACCATCTTCAAGATACAGGTACTGTGTCTTTCTCTGTGCTTCACAATATACAATATTATTTACATATACACGCTGTATCCTTCCATCTGTCTTTAAAAGAATATACTTATTACGCTCCTCTGTTATATCCTTTAAAAGCATATCAAGCGCCCTTGATAAATCCTCTTCATGCACAGGCTTTACAAGGTACTGTACTGCACCTACCCCAAATGCATCAAGTGCATGTTCCCTGGATGCAGTAAGGAAAATAATCTTGCTTTCATTTCCTATGCTGCGCAGTTCCCCAGCCACTTCTATGCCAAGTTTATCTGGCATATAAATATCCATTAATATTAAATCAGGCATATAATTTCCTTCTTTTACTTTATAAAGAAGCATGTCCGCATTTCCAAAACGTTCTATTGCAAAATCCAGCCACTTATGTTTCCTCTGGTAATTTCTAAGCATATCTTCTGTCTTCTGGATTGCATCTGCCTCATCATCACAAAGCGCTATCAGATACATTTCCTGTACTCCTTTTCCATATTTTCGCAATTCCTGGAATATTTATTGTGGTATATTCATTATAAGACGGAATACAAAAATCCCATTATCATTTTTAAAATCATATTCTCCTCCATATTTTTCTGCTGTCTTTACAATACTTGACACACCAACTCCTCCTGTAAATTCAGGCTTTGGCTGGCCATGCATGATTTCCGTTTCTGCCTGGCATGTATTTCTACAGCAGATAACAAGTTTATTCTTTTTTCTTTTTATAAAAATATTAATAAAACATTCCTTTTCCTCATGTTTTAAAACCTCCATACAGCCATAAATTGCATTTTCATAAGCATTAGATAATATTGTTACAAGGTCAATATTAGGTATTGGGAACTTTCTTTCAAGTTCCACGTCCATTGTAACATTTATATTTTCTTTTTCTGCTTTTCTTGTATATGCAGAAAGAATATTATTAACTGCCGTATTAGCACATATAAATTTATTTACTTCAATATTAGTTATTTTTTCATATTCCTTAAGGTACTGTAACAGTTCTTTATATTGCCCCCTTTGTGCAAACTCTGCAATAACTGTGTTATGGTGTCTGATATCATGGCATATCCTCCTGCTTGATGCAACAGATTCATCTAAAATCTCCATCTGCCGCTCTAACAGCCTGTGGTTCATATGCATAAGCTGGTTTTCTTTCTGGTACTCCTGTTCCTTGCCAATGTGCAGGTAAAGCCTGTATATAAGTATCTGGAGCGTGCCAGTAAGAAAAAAGTTCATTCCAATCTGGAAAAGCCTGAATGGTGTATTTTCATGCCTTGGACTTAAAATATAGCCTATCCCGAAAAACAGGCTCACTATCATAACTGCCGCACTGAACCAGTCAAGTTCCTCTTCCACATAAATACTAAACGCTTTAATAGTTTCTTTCAAATATTTATTTATAAAATATGCTATAATTATTATTAATATAATACGTACAATTATATCCGCCCATATACTTCTGTCAAAGAAAATAACTGAAATTTCTATCCCTCCAACCATAAATAAGGCAAGCAGGTAAAAATCAAGTGCCAGTTTATATATAGATAAAAATAATGACCCGCTGCTCATAAATATAGCAAATATTATAAAACTGATATAAGCAGTAAACGGTCCTATCCTTACACAGCTCTTCCAGTCTTTAATATACCAGACGCCAAGCAGCATTGAAGCAGCAACCGTAAAAAATGAATAAAACTGTATTGTCTTTTTTATATCAAAACGTGGCGTACTTATCAATACATAAAATATAATTATACCTATAATGCTTAATATAAATCTGGTTAATGCTATAAACAAAGAACCTCCTAACATTCTCTCACCTGCTTTCATTAATATATAGAAAATATTTTCTTTATTATTTTAATAATTATAGCAAAAAAAAACCAAAAAGTTTATATATATGGTACAGTATGCACTTTTTAAGGTATATATAGTAACATATCTGTGCTTCCAGCACTGGTTATGTACACATTTTGTGGAAGGCTGGTCTTTTACTTAAATTTTCCTTCTTTGTAATGGCAGGCTTGACAATTCCCTGTTTCACCGTTAAAATATTTATTGTCGTACATAAACAATAGATTTATTTGAATGGAGTGATTATTTGGATCCTAGTGATGCATCGAAGATAGCAATATTATTTATCCTGTTGATGCTTTCTGCATTTTTTTCATCAGCAGAAACATGTCTTACAACTGTTAGTAAAATGCGCATAAAGTCTATGGCAGATGAAAGTGTTAAAAATGCCGCTCTTGTACTTAAGCTTGTAGAGAACCCTACAAAGCTTTTAAGCACGATACTTATAGGCAATAATATAGTTAATCTTTCTGCATCTTCACTTACGACCTCGTTTGCCATAGGGCTGGCAAAGAAAGCTGGCATGACAACAATGGAAAGTGCAATTACAGGGCTTGCCACAGGAATACTTACTATCCTTGTAATTATATTTGGTGAAATAGTGCCTAAATCATTTGCATCAATGAACAGTGAAAAAATGGCACTTGTATATGCAAAACCCATATATACGCTTGCCAATCTGTTCTATCCCCTCTCTTTCCTGTTTGACAAGCTTTCAGGCACACTTATGGGCATTTTCCAGAAAAATGGCGAGGAACGTCCGGCAATTACTGAAAATGAACTTCGTACAATACTTGATTTAAGCCACGAAGAAGGAGTCATTGAAACAGTAGAGAGGAAAATGATTACCAATGTTGTAGACTTTGGTGACTCTCTTGCAAAAGATGTAATGGTTCCTAAAATGGATGTAGAGTTTGCCAGTGCAGACCTGTCATATGATGAACTTATAGAGTGTTATTCCAAAGAAAAATATTCACGTATGCCAGTATTTGATGACAGCCGTGACAATATACTTGGAATAGTAAATCTTAAAGATGTGTTCTTCTATCATGGTGCTAAAGAAGAATTCCATATTACTGACATAATGAGGGAAGCTTATTTTACTTATGAATATAAGAAAATATCTGAACTGTTTTTTGAAATGAAAAAAGATTCTATAACAATGGCAATAGTCCTTGATGAATATGGCTCAACATCCGGGATACTTACTATGGAAGATTTAATTGAAGAAATAGTTGGTGATATCCGTGATGAATATGATTCTAATGAAGAAGATGAAATTACAAAAATTGATGATGAAAACTATATTCTGCTTGGAATTGCAAAACTTGATGACATTGATGAGGCACTTGGAATAAAAATACAATCTGAAGAATATGATTCAATAGCTGGCCATATAATAAACCTGCTTGGGCATTTTCCAGATGCAGGGGAATCAGCAGAAGATGAATATGCAAGGTATACTGTTATTGAATCATCTAAAACCCGTATAGAAAAGGTTAAGCTACATCTGCTCCCAAGGAAAGATGAGGAGGAGGAAAAGCATAAGGAAGATAATGAAGAAGAAAACGGGGAATAAATATATTTCTTTAAAAAAGATAACACCAGCTTATAATGCTGTGTTATCTTTTTTAGTATCCTTCTGGTTTATGATATATTATCTGGTTTGCAGTCTTCATATGTGCATTTTTCTACCCTCATGCCTGCCACCCTGTCAACAGCCCCACCGCTGTATTCTGTCACACATCTTCTGAATATGCAGTTCTTTATCGTACCTTTCCTTCCATACATCTGTACTCCGGCTCCGCTTTTGGCACGGCAGTTTATAAAAACACATCTTTCTATATTGCCGCCCTGGCTGTAAACTGCACCTTTCTGGCAGAAATTAAATATACAGTCTGATATTTCAGGCTGGTAGGCATTATAAACCGCCCTGCCGCCATCCATATTGCGGAAAAGTGACTTAGTAATGCTTATACGTGTATTTAACAGATTAACACCGCCAGTCTTTAACATGCCATCAAGCTCACAATGGTGTATGCTGCACTCTTTGGCATTGTCAAGGTATAACATATCACCTCCTTCAAGGTGGTTAGATACAATTCTTGCATTGTTAATTATAAGGCTTCCAGAACAACGTAATGGGTAATTAAGGTAAATATTAGCATTTTCAATTACAAGCTTTCCACTTAGCCCTATTGATACAGGGCAGTCTATTATAGTAGATACCCCGATATGGTATTCTCCCTTTATTATAACTTCCCTTTGTGAAGTGAGGTGCTGTACAATTTCAGCACCTGACGGATGGCAGTCTGAATATTCAAGCCTGGCAGATTTTCCTTCCAGTGAGCCTGAATAATATACTGCTGCCCCATACTCTGCCACATTACACCTTGTAAAACGGCATCCTGACATAATAGTGCCATTTGTGCCATAAACTGCACCACCACGTTTTGCCTCACAGTCATGGAAATGGCAGTCTTTTATGCTGGTTTTGCCTCCCCTTGCCATAATTGCGCCGCCATCTTCCGGTGAATAACATTCATAAAACCC
>CAJTXH010000103.1 GCA_910580005.1 uncultured Lachnospiraceae bacterium
TTGCCACACGGAAGCCCTGTTTAAACCCTGTTTCCTTTGCCTCTGCTGCATATTCAGCCGCCAGGTCAATAAGCCTGTTTGCAGGCTGTGCTGCCTCTATTGCTTCTTCCAGTTTCATGTCTGCTTCCATTTCTGCAGCAGTTTCATTCCTTCCAGATGAATTGACCAGCCAGAAGATTTCCTTTACCATATCTGTACTGAACCCTTCCTTCTGCCTTTCATTCATTATTCCGCTTTCCCTCACTGCCTTTGCTGTAGACTGGCTCTGTTCCATTTTCCTGTTTACCTCCATAATTTTATTTTTTAACATATGGCAGCAGATGTATTATACTGCCCCTGTATACCCTGATTTACTTAGATTGACTGGTTACTTGTTTTCTAAACTACTGGCTTATCTTTCCTTTCCTGGTTCTGTATACTGTTGTGAAACCACACTTTTTTCTATAATGTCATTATCTATTAGTTTATTAATATATTTTCTTGCTGCTCTTTTTTGTACTATTTTCTGGATTTCTTCCTGGTTTCGGTATTCTGACCTTCCAACCAGATAATCTACTGAAACATTAAAATATTCTGCAATTTTTACAACATTTTCCATACATGGAACATTAATCCCTGTTTCATAATGTGATAATGCTGATGCTGAAAGTCCTATATCCTTTCCAAGCTGCCTGCATGAAATATTATGTTCCTTCCTTAACTGTCTAAGTCTTGTACCAATCATAAACACTCCTTTCCGTGTACTAACTGTACACATTTGTTATTATAGTGCCTTAATAGTGTACTGTCAATACTTTTTCTTGTTTTTGTTTCTTTTTAGTACACAAAATGTTATAATATCCCACATGGAGGTGAAATATATGCTATCAAGAATTAAAGAGCTGCGTGCAGAACAAAAGCTTTCGCTTCGTGAACTGGCTTCCCGATTAGGCATTTCCTATACTTCACTTGGCAAATATGAACGTAATGAGCAACAGCCAAGTTTTGAAACTATAGAAAAAATTGCTGATTACTTCAATGTATCAGTAGATTACCTTCTTGGACGCTCTGACAACAAAATATATGCCAGCTTTGTATTTGAAACAGATACAAGCCACTTGAAACAGGTTTTTGACAATGCACCTGCTTTAATAAAAGACCATTTTACCAGTATTATAGATTCTGTATTCCTTCTTTCCTTCCAGAACGGAAATGACATAGAATATATCAGGCTGGTAGAACAAATATTTGACTGTATCCTAAAAATCCACCAGGCTGGACTAAACAACTCTGTTCTGCCTCTTACTGCTGAGGAAACAGACAGCAAGTACCAGGACTTCCTTGCAAAACAATCTGAATTAAACCACCTTATAAAGCAATTGTTCTATTATTCCAAATGGAACAGCTTTCCATCAGAAGATTAAATACAGCTCTATTCTGTTGTTTCTTGTATGTGGTAACAGTCATGTTATACTGCCTGCATACCCAGTCCAGCATAGAGCTGCCTGCTCTGCCAGAAATTACCGTTCTGGTATGAGCGTTCTTATATGAAACTGTAAAGTTTGCCTTTCCAATAGCTGCCGCTATTGCCCTTCTTCTTTATTAACATATGGCAGCAGATGTGTTATACTGCCCCCTTTAACCCCCTTAATTGCTTAATACGTGGATTTAATTTTATTTATAGTTATATAATACATTATATTGTGTTTAATGTCAACATATTTATTTTGCTTTTGATGTACTATTTACCCAAAACAAAAAGGACACCCAAATCCAAGTGTCCTCCATGTACTGTGATGGTTTTCTACTGCTGCCTAATATCACCAAGGGAAAATGTTATTTTTGTCCTGTCCTCAAACTCAAGATTGAGAGTTGCACCTGTGAAATCTGCTATTTTTATTAAATCTTCCACTGAATAGCTCCCTCTGTTAAACTTGTTACTGAGAGCCTGTTTTGTAATGCCCAGGTACTGGGCCAGGTCTTTATTTTCTTTCCCTGATACCGCCATCGCAGCTTTAACCTTATCCGTTATAGGCATATACTTGCCTCCCTCCTGCGTTGGTAACGATATGTACAGTATAGCACACTTATATGAATTTTCAAATCATTTTCATTTATTAATTAACTTAAATGTATAAATTGTCAATATATAATAAGAAAAATACTGCCTCCTTCCTGGTATGGGCTTTCTTCTATGAAGCTGTAAAGTTTGCATTTCCGATAGCTGCTGCCATGCCCTTCTTTTTTAATTTCCTGCTGCCAGTTTTTAATACTTAAACTGAAATATTTACCAATGCTCCATAGGTTTCTTTCCACTCATAGCCACCAGTAACCTGCATTAGCGTGGCTTTTATCTGTATACCCTTGTCTATCACACCTGCAAGGCTCTGTGACAGCCCTTTAGGCAGATACCCTATATGTGCATACCCTATACCTCTAATGCCGATTACAACGGCTACTGCATATCTGTCATATGTATTAGCCCTGTCCCTGTTAAGGTACACTGTAAGTTCTTCTGGCTTCCTGCCAGCTATGAACTGTAACAGTTCCTGGCGTTTGCCATAAGTTACACCAGATACTTTGCAGGTAATGGACATTTTTACACGCTTCCAGGCTGTCTTAAATGCCTTGGATAAAGAATAGCCTAACTTATGTAACTGGTTTGCCATTGTGGCTACTGTTTTTCTAACTGTATTAATATCCTTCATATTGATTCGCTCCTTTCCTTTTTAATATTTTCATTTACTTTAATTTACTCTCTTTTGTTTGTTTAATTTGTTTTATTATAGTTTCATTATACACTACATTAAATCAAAAGTCAACACTTTTTTAAAACTTTTTATTTAAATACAAATATTTATACACTCTATTGCAACTTTAATCCTTTTATGTTATACTCATATTAAACCAACAGAAAGAAGGTGAATATATGTCACAGGACATTATTAATATCAGAAATGAAATAAAAGCTGAAATTGCAAAATCTGGCTGGACTTTAACAGATATTGTAAAAGAAATGAACAAACTGCATCCCGAAAATACTACTACCTCACAAAATATTTCTAACAAACTAACCCGTGGCACTTTGAAATATTCAGAAGCTAAAGAAATAGCTTCTATCATAGGACGCAATATAGAATGGGTTTCTAACACAAAGACCAAAGAATAGACAATATCAAACCTTACATAATAATTTGTATATTTATATTAATAGACTTTTCTGTTATAATTTTTGTATGGTGGAAAAGATATATCTATAATCTGCCCCCTATTGAAATATATAAAAGAAAGAGGGTGTCAATATGTCTGAAGAAAGCAAAACCAGCAAAGCACAACAAAAAGCTGTTAATAAATATGTCAAAAACAACTATGACCGAATTAATGTAACCTTCCCAAAAGGAAAAAAGGAAAAATTAAAGGAACATGCCAAAAAACAGGGTGAAAGTGTAAATGCTTTTATTATTCGCTCTGTAGATGAAACTATAAAACGTGATAATACAAAAGAATAAAATATTTTATAGAACAGAATAAAGTAAATTTAAATTAACTAATTGCTTTTTCTAAAATAAATATGCAATTACTTTTAAATTTATATAATATTAATTTAACCTGTTGTGCTAGTAATTGAAAAAACTCATTTTATGAGTCTTTTTCTTTAGAAATTTATATTATACCAAAGTGAAAAGATGGTTTTATAAGCAATTTATATTTCAATTAGCACAACGGGTTAATTGAAAAAAGAATATGCTAATTACATATGCCTTTCTATTATGTATATTTCTTTTAAATAGCCTTATTTCCGAATAATACCTATCAAACACATGTCGTATTAATTATATCTCTGTTATTCTTTCATCTTTTTTTCTAACCAATCATTAAAACTACCTCTTACCATACTTTTATACCACAATAACCGCATATTTGTATAAACATCTTGTGTATGAAAATGATTAAATCCAAGCAGCAGTACACAAATCCTATATGCTTTGAAATAATAATTTAATGCCGTTATATCCTCTTTTTCTTTCTCATATGCTCTTGCAAGACAATAATAACTATTTGCAATGTCTGGATGTTTCTCTCCAAATGTTCTTTTCCGTATTCGCAGACTTTTATAAAGCATTTTTTTTGCTTTATCATACTCTTCCAAATCCATATATATTTCTGCTAAGTTATGATAAACAATAGCTGTCTTTATGTGTTTCTCTCCAAACACACTTTCTCGTATTTGTAAACTTTTTATATATATTTTTTCTGCTTTTTTTAATTCACCCTGTCTATAATATATTCCTGCCAAATTATTATAACTAATAGCTATATCCAGACTGCTATACCCTGATATATTTTCTCTTATTCTTAAACATCTTTTACATAACTTTTCCGCTTTTTTATATTCTTCCATTTCCATATACACCTGTGAAAGAATATTATAAGCCGTTGCAAGAATGGGATGACTTTCATCTAATATGTTTTCACATATACTAATCCCCTTTTTTAACAACTCTTCTGCTTTTTCATATTTTCCTAAAGCTTTATATACACCTGCCAGGCTATTATAACTGATTGCTACATCTTCATGATTCTCACCTAATATACTTTTGTTTATTTGTAAACTTTTTTCAAAAAACTCTTCTGCACTTTTATATTTTCCTTGTTCCATATATATTCCTGCCAAATTATTATAAATACTTGCAACATATAAATAATTCAATTCTAATTCATTCATATAAATATCTAAAACTTTTTTATATAAACTCATAGCTTTCTCGTATTCGGCTATATATTGTAAAAAATAAGCAAGCTGTGTCATAAACTCAGTTTGTTTCAATTTATCTTTTAAGACTATTTTTTCAATAATATTCTCTGCAAATGGAATAAATTTCTGGTGCTCCATAACAGAACCGCTTTCTGGTATTTCCAGACATTTCTGGCAGGCTTTTATTAACCCATGATGCACCTCTGCCACAGGTCTCCATTTGTCATAAATAAACTTAGCAAACACTGGATGCAGGCTGTAACCTTCCTGTTCCATATCAAACTGCAGCCAGCCTTTTCTATATAAGCCTATAAGGATATCATCACCTTCACTAGCTCCTGCATCTGCAAGAAGCCATTGGTTACATATTTCTGCTGCTAGAGGAATGTATGGAAATATAGAAAACGCCTCAAGGATATTCTTCTCTGCCTCTGTCAGCTTGGATAAATCATACAAAATTTCATATGACTTTTGTATATTTATCAGTTCGTCTTCTTCATCCCTGTATTCTAACCAGAACCCTTTCTCCTCCAGTTCATCACGCAGTTTTTTCACTGTCCAGTGTTTTGTCTGGGCAAGATGTGCAAGAAATTCAATGGTGATTGTATGCCTGGCTGCTAGTTTTTCTATGATATATTCCAGGTCTGGTATTTCTTCCTCTGATACTTTAATGCCACTATCTTCATATCGAATCTTTTCATAAATATCCTTACATTGCTTAATATCAAGAAAACCTATTTTGTATGTTTTAAATTCCTTACTAAAAGATGTACGCCTGGAAGTCAGCACCACTGCCCCAGGAATGTTTTTCAATCTCTTTAACCCTTCATCTTCTTTCATTGTCACATTCACATTATCAACAAATAACAATAACCTTCCATCTGCTGCCAGATATTCCAACTCTTTCCATGCTGCTTCTTGGTTCTGCTCTGGTTTATCTTGTTCCTTAAATTTTAAACAGTTCTGTAAACTACTGCCCATATCATTGTTGTACTCAATATATCCAATATGACAGAATGGTATATTTTCACCACTAGCATGTTTATTCAGATATTCCTCAAACAGCTTCCTGCAGATATGAGTCTTACCAATCCCACCCATGCCACTTACTAAAACAGACTTACTCCCTTCCTCTATTCTTTGCCGCAAATCTTTTAATTCCGTTTCTCTGCCAGTGAAGTACGACACAGGTTTTATATCAGCATTGTGTGTTACAACAAATTCACGTTCTTTATCTTGAAATATTATAATATTTGTAACCTTATCATGCCCAACAAAATCACCATAAAATTCACTACCTTTAACCTTATTTACTGTTCCTGGTTTCATTTATACTATCCCTCCCTGTATATGAACCATTATATGTATTCCCTTTGCCCTTATTAATAATCTTGGAATGGTCATCTTTATTGCCATAATTAATATTTTGTGATATTTTTATTACCCTGGCTGCCGTAAAAAGAGATACTGCCAGTCCAATTATTGAACATACCCCGCTGATAATATTAAACATTTCCATCTTGTCACCCCTTATATGTTTTTATCTGTTATTATACAGCCTGTTTACATAACAATCAACATTTTATGACATAAATATAATTTAATTGTAATATCATCAGGACACAGCCAGTATACAATTTTACAACAGTGCTGTCCCTTGCATGGGTAATATAAAAGGCAGCAGTTTTTTCACCTGTCTGCCCTATATAAGCTGGTATTTAAAATATTTAAAAAGCTTTTATGTATTCTCTTTGCTTGTTAAAAATGAAATTTCTTTGAACTGTCTAATCCTTTTCTTACAGTCAGTATAAATATCTTTATAGTATTTCTCCTTCCTAATCCCTTCCCTGATTACCTCTTTAATGATATGTTCTATTAAAGTAAGGCTGTTTAACTGGTTTACAGTTGTTTCATTCCTGCCATTAGAAGAAATCCCTATAGCATTATTGGCAAGGCTGGTAAAATTTATATAATATCTCTCTGCGTTCTGGCTTCCCTGCCCTTTTGCATATTCTATGAAATTCCTGATTTCCTCTGTTTCCAGCCTGCGGTTAGATTTACACTCTGTGCGTGTCTGCTGCCAGTATGGGGATTTCGGAATAAAAGCTGCTGCCAGTACATCTTTTGCCTTTAACTGGTACTTTACTAACTTTTTTACCAGTTCAGGATTGTTTTCTTTCATATTTGGTGTAATAGAGATTTTAGCAAGCCACAAAGGGACATAATCTAATTGCAGGCACAAGACATTCTTATTTGTGTTCCCTGTCCCCAAGGGGTGAAATTTAACCCCTTCACTAAGCACTAAATCATCTTGTATCCTTTTCCTCTCATTTCTAATTTGGTCTTTTGTCAATCCCATTCCCTTACAAAGCCACAGAATACCAACCCATACCATACCTTTGCTATCTTTAGCTGCTTTTAGAGTGTCACCATAAAAATCAATATCTTTCACTATTAATCCATTTTTCCTCATAAAAAAATAGCCCCTTTCAAAAAAATAGTTCTTGAAAGAAGCTTCCCAGTTTGATATAGTTAGATTTATCAGCGGGAAACCTCTGGTAACAAACAAGGGTAACCGCAACGGTCGCCAAACTGCAAGCGGTTACTCTTATTTATTTTTATTTATCAAAATATTCTGAACAAATTATTCTTACAAGTGCTGCCAAAGAAATATTTTTCTTTTCAGCTTCTTTTTTTAACTTCTCATAGAGTTCAGTTGGTATCTTGATATTTAATGCTTTATCGTTCATTTATACCTCCTTTCACTACAAGAATACTACAACTTTTGTAGTAAGTCAATATTAAAATTTATTTGTCAAATACTTTGAATATAATTTTTTTTAACATCGGGCAGCAGGTGTATGCCTCTCCCTTTTGCTTTCATTTCTTAAACCTAAACTGTAATATTTACCAATGCCCCATAAGTTTCTTTGTAACTGTAACCACCAGTAACCTGCATCAACGTAGCTTTTATCTGTATACCCTTGTCTATCACACCTGCAAGGCTTTGTGACAGCCCTTTTGGCAGATACCCTATATGCGCATACCCTATACCTTTAATTTCGATTACAACGGCTACTGCGAACCTGTCATATGTATTAGCCCTGTCCCTGTTAAGGTATACTGTAAGTTCTTCTGGTTTCCTGCCAGCTATAAACTGTAATAACTCCTGGCGTTTACCATAAGTTACACCAGATACTTTGCAGGTAATGGACATTTTTACACGTTTCCAGGCTGTCTTGAACGCTTGGGATAGAGAATAACCAAGTTTATGCAACTGGTTTGCCATGGTTGCTACTGTTTTGCGGATTTTATTAATATCTTTCATGTAACCGCTCCTTTCCTTTTGGTACTCACATACAATTTCGCTTGATATATTTCATTTTTACTTATTAAAGAAATTCTTTTGTTTTGCTTTTGATTTCTTTAATTTTCTAAATACATATTAACACTATTTTCTTTAGTTGTCAATGCTTTTTCTTTAATTTTTTAAAGGTTTTATTTACTTTTTTTAAGAATATGCTATAATAGAAATATCAAATCAGGAAAGCGAGATGACATGAAATGATTAAATACTATAAATTGTTAGATACCCTCAACCGCCGCTCTATGACAAAAGAGGATTTACGCCAGCAAATTGGCATATCATCAGCGACCATGTCTAAAATATCAGCACATAAAACTGTATCTTTAGATGTTATTGACAAAATATGCTGTGCTCTTAACTGCCAGCCAGGAGATATCATTGAGTATGTTTCTGCCACTAACCAGAATAATGAGATTACATAAAACGGGAATGGTATATTACAACAACCATCTGTATAAATTCCTTATATCTGCATACGATAGAATATACTTGTTTCTTGTGCATTAAAATATTGTGTAATTTTACACAATCCTATTGACTTGTTGTGTATTTTTGTGTATAATATCATTATAAGGAGGCACATAATGAACCCAAGAAACACAGCTATCAAGGATTTAAACAATGGTGGTTATCAGTTCAAGAGGAGCGGTGGAAACCATGATATTTACTATAACCCAGATACAAAATATTCCATCCCGTTGAAACGTGGCCACTTCGATGAAGACGATTTACGCTACATACGCAAAGAAATCAAACAGGGCAGAAGGGCTTAAAAACCCCTGCTGCCTGCAAAGGAGGCCTTTATGAAATATATATATACTGCAACATTTATACCAAATGAAGACGGAACAAAATTCTATTGCCGTGTTCCTGACCTTCCTGGATGTGTTACAACAGGAAACAGTATTGAAAACGCTATTGAAATGATTACTGACGCTGCCAGCGGATGGCTTGTCGTCGCAGAAGATGAAGGAAACAACATTCCGCCAGCAACACCCCAGTGCAGCCTGGATATTCCTGGTGATGCTACCTGCTCCATTATATGTATTGATACAATCGCATACCGTGCAGCAACTGATACAAAAGCAGTACGTAAAAATGTTTCACTTCCTGCATGGATGGCAGCACTGGCAGAAAAACGGGGTGTGAACTGCTCCCAGGTTCTCCAGGACGGGCTTATGCAGATGCTCAATGCCAGCCATTCAAGATAAGTGCCACATACAATAACCATGAAAGGAAGTATTGCTACGAGTTATAAGGAACTCGCTAAAAAACTCAGATACCAGATACCAGAAAGCAAAATGTACTATATTGTTGCTTATCTGAAAGGGGCAGCAGTTCCAGAAGAAATACCCAACACTGAAACCATAACCTCAATAGAAGAACTGGAAAACGGCGGCGGTACTTTATTCACTGGCAGTACAGAAGCTTTATTTGCTGTATTGATGGAGGAATAGTTATGCTTAATGTATGATATATCCCAGGTCTAAAAAGGACTTCAAGACCTGTGTAAAACGTGGCTACAAAATGGCACTGTTGCAACAGACAGTTGATATCCCTCGCATCCCTGCACCACTTTGTAATAATGCTTTGTGCTGTGATAACTCTTGTTATTTACATATCACGTAAAAAGTAGCGCCCTCGGTCTGGTAAACTAAGGCGCTACTTTATGTAGTAAATTATACTTGCCAACGGCTAGGCTTCATCTAGTCACCAGCTCTCTTGTTAAGCACATTATAACATCTTTCTATAGAATGTTCAACACCCATGTAAATTATTGTTATAAAATGAACTATTACGCAACAAACTATTTATATCCTATACATCCAAAAGGAAATTACATAGGTCTTCAATCTTTCCTATATAATTATTCATATTTGCATTAGTTTCTTAAACCTGCTGCCCTATACTGTATATATTCATCTTTGAACATATTACTGTCATTCTGCTTCTTTCATCTTTTCTTCTAACCACTGTTCAAAATCACCTTTTGGATTATAATCTTTATATGCCAATTCCAAATTTTCATAAACGATTTGTGTATTTGGGTGGGTTATTCCAAGCTTAGATGCTAAAATTTTATATGCTTTATAATAATAACTTAATGATATTTTGTATTTACCCTGGCTATGATACACCCCTGCAAGGTTATTGTAACTGGTAGCTGTATCTGGATGCTCTTCACCTAGTAC
>CAJTXH010000104.1 GCA_910580005.1 uncultured Lachnospiraceae bacterium
GCATAAAATCCCTATGCCACAAAAAAATGTGGCACAGGGATTTAAACGCCAACGGAGCTGAAGTGCCCCTGTACGGAATATTCTGGCAAAGAAAAGCCAGGACAGAGGGATTCTTCTTTTCCCTCTGTCCTGGCTTTATTCCATCTGCCACGGATTGCTTCATTGCTACGCAATTCAGTAGATAGCAAATTACGTGCAAGCACGCATTGTTATCTGCTTTTGATCCTTGCATCATATAATTTATTTAAATTTCTTAAATGTCACTACCCTGTCAGAATTACTGCTATCGTAAGCAGTCATGTAGTAATCAAGTTCTTCTGATTCAGATTGCGTAATTTTTTCTGACTTTTCATTTTTTATCTTATTATTTACAAGCTCCCATGTTTTCTTATAACATTTATCATATTCACTACCATCATCATTACCCATTCCAAATCCTTCAGCATGCTCTACATATCCCTTTTTACCTGAAACAATCATTTTGTCTGATGAATGATGAAATCCTGTCACAAGATACTTCCCATCCTTAACTATAGGATAACCTGAACCTGTGCCACTAATCTTTCCAATGTATACTATCTTTCCCTTTACATAATTATATACATCTGCATGTGAACTTTCACCTGATTCTTTTTTAGGCTTACTATCCCCATTAATTATACTATCAGTTACAAGAAGCACAGGTGTACCTTCCTTAGAAGTATTAACAATAGCCATATAAATATCCTTCTTTGGCTTTTTCGCTTTAAGTTCCTTTAAATACTGTTTGTACGCCTTTTTAATCCTTGCATTGCCTGCTGCGTTAGAACTATTCACACATACAAGTGATGAAATAACAACTGCAAATGCCAAAATAATAGTAAACAATTTTTTGCTAAATAAACCTCTTTTCATTTTAAAACCCTCTTTTTTTGTATTTTATATTTATCTGCCGCAGACTAATTAAAAGTTTACTATTATCTTTTAAAATGTCAATATATAAACTAAAAAATTATCAAAAATTTAAATTAACTGTAATATATGTATAACTTGCTTAAACATTTTTAATAACTAATTAAAATAACTGTACTATAGCAACAGTTAGGCCACTTTTCTATCTTTTAATTCAAAATGAAAATTCCCTGCATAATGGTTTTTATCAATGTCAGCAAGTTTCCGTGTAAATTCCTGTTCTAAAGCGGAGGGGATTATGTCCTGGGGCTTAAAACCAGTTATTATATCACAAGACCCAGCGCAAGTTCAGAAAAATTACTGGAAAATTGAAAGCATGCACGTGTTTATCCTATATTTTTATCTTAAAACGCCCTGTAGCATTTTCCTGCAACGTATGATGCTATTTTCGCCAATGGCTGCCAGTCCAGGTTATTGTTTTCTTCATTGCCTGCATCCACAAAGTCTGCATACATATAAAAATATATTTTATTGTATTTCCAGGAAAACAATATTGTTGTCATATCTTTTCTTTTGCAAAATTTTATTTTTATAAATTTCTCTTTTCTCTCTTTATTTCCTGCAACGTAAGACCAGTGTCTGTCTTCATAAGGAGCAGTACTCTCTATACTGTCAAGTTCCTTTTTGGGCTTTTTTGCAAAATAAAGTTTAACTTCTGTTTCTACAATAGCATCATAAAATGTAACAATACCTGTGTCCTTGACCGAAGAAGCCTGTGCATTTTGTATCCATTCTCTTATTTCTGGAAGCTCTATTGTAACATCCAGGTTTTCAAAATAAAATTTATTTTTTTGTGGCTGTGAATCTTGTGTCTGTGAAGTTTCCTGTCCAGATTTTATCCATTTTTCACTGGCATTATAATTTTTAAGCATATTTTTAGGCAGATATACAAGAAAAGTATTCTCATATTCATCAATAAATGAAGCATAATTCTCTTTATCATATTTAGGTACATCATATGTTTTAATATTATTTTTATTAACTTCCCTTCCCATAAATAGCTGTTCAAATTCTGCCACCAGTTCTTTTGCCTGTTTTCTGTCTATCCTGTTATCTGGCATATTCTCCACAAAACCATATCCTTTGCTTACATACTGTGCAAGCTTATTTCCTGAAAAGCAAAAATCAAGGCGCAGTGTAATATCATCATTGCTTTCAGAATTTCCTAAAAGATAATTTTCATCTGACAGCTGATGCCATACCCCTTTTGTATGCAGCTCATCTACAACAGGCTTTGGCATTATTTTTTCTACAGCAGCCAGTAAACCTGCCATAGGCTGTACACCTGCTTTTTTATCATTAACTGGTATCATCCTTACAATATTGATATCCTGCTTTTCAATACCATGTCTTGTTATAACCTGGTGGGATATAATGTGCCCGTTTTTAATCTTAAATGCTGGTGAATATTCACCTGGGATTTTTACCAGGTTTATACCATCTTCTGTAGAAAGCCCATACCTGTAAATGCTCCCATCTTCATCTATTGTAAAAAACTGGTAATGCATAAAATTTCCTGTTTCTGGTATTGCTGTCTGGCTTTGCCCAATGGCAAAGTCATCTTTATTGCCATCACAATCATAATCTTTAACAGTTAAGCTAAAACCTTTCTTTGGGTAATAAATTGTCCTGTCACCAAATTCTAGTTTATACTCTGCATATTTTACATTATCTTTATAAGTCCTTATTACAAATTCACCACTGTAATATGTTCCGCCCTGTGGGGCATTTTTGTCTGGCGGTTCTTTATCTGCTATATGGACAACCTGCACATTATACCCGTTAATTTTTTCTTCTGCTACTATATTGCCATTATGTTCATTATTATTGCTTTCTCCAGTTTTTTTGCTGTCTTCCTTATCTGGCATATTTTTTGAAGTGTTTTTTATAGTTTCTTTCCCTTTATCATAAGCATTTGTAAGGCATACTGCCCCTGCCGCCAATATAATTACTGCCGCCAGTACGCTAATCCATTTCCCATGTTTTTTAAAATTCAGCACATTAACCACCCTCTTTCTTGTATCTGTTTCACCAAATGATAAAAACCCTGCTGTCCCCATTCTGTGGTTTGTAGCAAAGCCAAGCAAAGACATGCTGTAGTTTTTACGTATATACGCATCCATATCCTGGAGCACATATTCATCACAGCTCATTTCCATATCACGTACCATAAGGAAATATGACACCCACACCAAAGGGTTAAACCAGTATATACATGCCAGTAAAAATGCAGCAGGCTTAATCATATAATCCTTGCGTTTTATATGGTATTTTTCATGTTTTAAAATATATTCCTGTTCCTCTTCCCCTAAACGGAACGGAATATATATCCTGGGATGCAGTATGCCAGTAACAAACGGGGAAGGGATATTTCCACATTCATAAACATTATCTTTAAATTTCACTGCATTTCCAAGACGCTTTTTCATGCAGGAGAGCATATAAAAATTCCATGACAATATAAATATAATTCCTGCCAGCCATATAAATGCCCCATATTTAATAACAGTAGTTATTTGTCCAGCCTGCTGGCCTGCTGCCTGTGCGCTGTTTCCTGGTACAGATATATTGCTGGCAGGTTTTTCCTGTTGTACTGCTATATCTTTATTATTATAGTTATCTGGAGAAATACCAGGAATATTTTCTGGCATTTTATTATCCACACTGTTACCCTGTATATTGTTGCCAGGCACTTTATAAACAGGCTGTCCGTTTGTTTTTTTAATGTCTGTCCTGTTATTAATTACATCTTTAAAACTTGTATCTATTATATTAAAAAGGCTTACAGGTGAAGACAATGCAACAGGGCATGTCAAACGTACAAATACAACAAGCCATATAATATACCTGTATTTTTTAGGCAGCCTGTACATAATGCCACGCACGAGCAGGACAATAACAATAACTGGTACAGCTGTAACCGTCATATCCAGGATTTGTAAAAATAAATGGTACAGTAACATATTATACGCCTCCTTTTCTATACACTATTTCACACTGTGCTGGTCAATAAGTTCTTTAATTTTCTCTGCTTCTTTTGCGGATATTTTTTTCCCGCCAAGGAATGCCGCCAGAAACTGGGGAAGAGAACCACCAAATGTCCTTTCAACAAAATAAGCTGATTCATCACGTTGTACACGCTCTTTTTCAATTAAAACAGAAACTACAGCATTTTCATTTTTAATATATCCTTTTTCAGATAACTTTTTAATAGTTGTGTATGTAGTTGATTTTTTCCATCCAAGAACCTCATTGCATAATGTTACAAGCGTGCCAGAACTTACTGGCGCATGTTCCCATACAACCAGCATAAAACGGTAATCGCTGTCACACAGTTTTAAATATTCCATAAATATATCCCTTCTTTCTTAATTTTTATTATAAAAAGGTCTGTTATTATAGACCAATTCTTAGATTAAGTCTACAACAACAGACCAGATTTGTCAACTGTTTTTGGACTGTATTATTTTATAACATTCTTTAACACAATAATTAACTAGCTCCTGTTCTGAAGCAAACTGTTCTTTTTCTATCCAGTTTGTATTTTTCTCCCTTTTAAACCATGTAATCTGCCGCTTGGCAAAGTGCCTTGTTTCCTGTTTTATTTTATCAAATGCATCTATGGCAGGTTCATTGCTGGTTATTGCATCTATAATTTCTTTATAGCCAAGCCCCTGCATTGATACCATGTCTTTTGTACAGCCCTTTGCCATAAGTGCCCTTACCTCATCTTCCAGCCCTTCCTTGCGCATTATATCTACACGCTGGTTTATCCTGTTATAAAGTACCTCACGTGGAAGGTTTAATACAAAATACTTGGATAAGTATGCTGCTTCTTTCTGGCGTTCTTCTTCATTATGCTGTGAAATAGGTGTGCCTGTCTGGTTATAATACTCCATTGCCCTGATTACACGTTTAATATTATTTGGATGTATTGTTTCTGATGAGACTTTATCTATCCTGGCAAGTTCTTTATGTAATGCTTCTGCCCCATGTATACTTGCAAAATGCCATAATTTCTTACGGTATTCTTCATCTGTTGCGGTTTCCTTAAAGTTAATATTATACAGGACAGCTTGTATATAAAAGCCTGTCCCACCAGCTATAACTGGTATTTTATTATGGCTGTAAATTTCCTGTATATATTTATCACATTTTTCCTTAAAAATTGCAACATTAAATTCTTCCCAGGGTTCAAATTCATCAATAAGGTAATGTTTTATACCCTGCATTTCCTCTTTGCGGATTTTAGCTGTGCCAATATCCATTCCACGGTAAACCTGCATTGAATCAGCAGAAATAATTTCGCCGTTAATTTCTTTAGCTATTTCTACTGATAACCTGGTTTTGCCTGATGCAGTAGGTCCTGCTATTATAATAAGGGGTTTTTTATTATTATCCTGTCCTGTTTCCATTAAAAGCTACCTGCCTTCCAGTTACAATTTTTACAGAATACGTTTAAACTTCTTTTCAAGTTCTCTTTTTGTTATTTTTACCAATACTGGACGCCCATGTGGGCAGTTATATGGATTTTCAAGTGACATAAGCTCTTTCAAAAGCTCATGCGCCTGTGGCTCTGCCATGCTGTTTCCGCCTTTTACAGCCGCTTTGCATGACATTGAGGCTACATGTGAAAGCAGTGTTTCTGGTGTTATGCTGGTTTTATTATCTATAAGCCCGTCTATTATTTCCAGAAAAAGTTCTTTAGTTGCAATATCTGGAAGCTGGGCTGGTACACCACTTAACATATATTCCTTTCCGCCAAAGTTTTCAATAATATAGCCAAGTTTTTCAAATATACTGGCATTTTCTTCTAAAACCTGCTGTTCCGCCATTGAAAGGCTGGCAACTACAGGAGGGTTTAACATCTGTGTAAATGGCTGGTTATTTTCTATTTGTTTCATAAATTTTTCATAAAGGACTTTTTCATGTGCCGCATGCTGGTCAGCAATAAACATGCTGTCACCATACTGTAATATCCAGTATGTAGAAAAAACCTGCCCTATTATTTTAATATCCTTTCCAGCCTGTGGTGACATTATATCTGTTTCAAATAATGTCCCCTGTTTTATATTGTGTGCATTATATGCAGCAGTTTCCCGTAATTGTATTTCTTCTTTTTTTTCATCTTTTTTACTTTCTGTATTTATGCTGCCTTTCCCAAATAAATAGCTGGTTTCTTCTGGTGAAGGAGGTCTTAATATTACTTCCTTTTCTGCCTGGTTTAGTTCTGCTGTTTTATTTTTGCCACTGTCATGTCCTTTGTCTTTATCAAATGTTACTTCTGGTATTAATTCTTTATGTTTTAATGTTTCTGAAACCACATTATAAATATCCCTGTACAATTCTTTTTCATTTGTAAAACGTATCTCCATTTTTTGTGGATGCACATTTATATCTATAAGCCCAGGGTCTGTTTTAAAGTCCAGTACAACAAAAGGGTATTTATGGTTCATCATATACCCCGAATATGCTTCTTCTATTGCATGGTTTATAATATTGCTTTTTATATACCTGCCATTTACAAAATAATTTATACATCCCCTGTTCCCACGTGATATTACAGGTTTTCCAATAAAACCGCTTATCCGGCAGCTTTCTTTTGCAGCATTGGTTTCAAGCAGATTTGAGGCTATATCTTTTCCAAATATATTGTAAACCACATCTTTTAAATTTCCATTGCCTGATGTGTAAAGCCTTGGCTGGTTCTGGTTTATAAACCTGAATGAGATATCCGGGTGTGAAAGTGCCATATGCTCTACTATGCTGCTTATATATCCTGCTTCTGTCTGGGATGTTTTCAAGAATTTAAGCCTGGCAGGGGTGTTGTAAAAAAGGTTATGTACAATAAAAGTAGTGCCGTCAGGGCATCCTGCTTCTGTAAATGATTTTTCAGTGCCTCCCTCAATAACATACCTTGAACCAGTAAAAGAATTTCTTGTTTTCGTCAGCATTTCAAGCTGGGAAACAGATGCAATGCTTGCTAATGCCTCACCCCTGAAACCTAGTGTAGATATTGATAAAAGGTCTTGTAACTGTTTTATTTTGCTTGTGGCATGTGGCATAAATGCAAGTTTTATATCCTCACTATTTATGCCGCTTCCATTATCAGTTACACGTATTAAACTCTTGCCACCATCTTTTATTTCCACAGTAACAGAAGATGCACCTGCATCAATGGCATTTTCCAGTAATTCCTTGACAACAGCCATAGGCCTTTCTATAACTTCACCTGCTGCAATTTTATTTACTGTATCTTTATCAAGAACCTGTATAGACATTATAATCCCCCTAAATCCTGTTTCTTAGTTTTGTCTGCATTTTGTATAAAATATTCATAGCATCAATAGGAGTAATATTTGATAAATCAAGGTCATGCAGTTCTATTATTATATCATCTGTCTTAATATTTCTATTGTTAGTGCCAAATAATGAAAGCTGTCCCATTTTCTCTTCTTCTGTCCTGCTTTCTGCCTTCTGCTTTTTCCTCATTTTTGCTTCCTGCTGTTCTGCAATCTCCCTTGCACGCACCAGCACACTTTCTGGTACACCTGCAAGCCTTGCAACCTGTATTCCATAACTTTTATCAGCGCCACCTTTTATTATTTTCCTTAAAAATACTATATCATCACCCTGTTCTTTTACAGCTATGCAGTAATTGTTTACACTGTCAAGTTTTCCTTCAAGTTCTGTAAGTTCATGGTAATGTGTTGCAAAAAGTGTCTTAGCGCCAAGCAGTTTTGTATTAGCTATATGCTCTATAACAGCCCATGCTATGCTCAGGCCGTCAAATGTACTTGTGCCCCTGCCTATTTCATCAAGTATTATAAGGCTGTTTTTAGTTGCGTTCCTGATAATATTGGCAACCTCTGTCATCTCTACCATAAATGTGCTCTGTCCGCTTGCAAGGTCATCTGAAGCGCCTACCCTGGTAAATATCCTGTCAACAATGCCTATACTGGCACTGTCAGCAGGGACAAATGAGCCAGTCTGCGCCATTAGCACGATTAATGCTGTCTGGCGCATATATGTAGATTTGCCTGCCATATTAGGACCTGTAATAACTGCAATCCTGTTTTTACTGCTGTCAAGGTATGTATCATTAGCAACAAACAAGCCATTGTTAATCATTTTTTCAACAACAGGATGGCGTCCGTTCTTTATTTCAATACAGCCCTTTTTATTTACCACCGGACGTACATAATTGTTCTGTTCTGCCACAAGTGCAAGTGACGCAAACATGTCTATATTGGCAATTATTTGTGCTGATGCCTGCACACGCCCGATATTGTCATAAATTTTATCCCTTATCTGGCAGAAAATATTATATTCAAGCGAACAAAGCTTGTCCTCTGCACCAAGTATTGTATCTTCAAGTTCTTTAAGCCGTGGGGTTGTATACCTTTCAGCATTGGAAAGTGTCTGCTTCCTTGTCCAGTCATCAGGCACAAGCTCTTTATATGAATTAGTAACTTCCAGATGGTATCCAAATACTTTATTATACTTTACCCTGAGGTTTTTAATGCCTGTACGCTGCTTTTCCTCTTCCACAAGCTCTGCAAGCCAGTTTTTGCCCTCTGTTTTAGCACATTTAAGCTTATCAACCTCACTATTGTAACCATCTTTTATAATGCCGCCTTCCCTTATGGATATTGGCGGCTCTTCCTCTATGGAACTTTCCACAAGCAAATATAAATCCCTTAAATCATCAAGATCTGCTGCAAAATCTTTAAGCATTGATTTACTAAATGAAGAAAGCAGTGCTTTAATATGCGGAAGCATTGAAAGCGACTGCCTGAATGCTATTAAATCCCTTGGATTGGCACTACGGTAGCTGATTTTGCCAATAAGGCGTTCAAGGTCATATATTGAATTTAAATACTCCCTGAGTTCTTCCCTTGAAATTGCATTATTATTTAACTCTGTAATAATATCCAGCCTTTGGTTAATATCCACCGGATTTACAAGGGGCTGTTCTATGGACTTGCGCAGAAGCCTTGCTCCCATTGCTGTTTTTGTTTTGTCAAGAACCCAGAAAAGGGAACCTCTTTTAGATTTTTCACGCATTGTTTCACAAAGCTCAAGGTTTCTTCTTGTAGAACGGTCAAGCAGCATATAATTTCCAGGTGAATAAGGTTTAATAGAAGTTATATGGCCAAGTGAAATTTTTTGTGTTTCTATAAGATACTGCATTACTGCGCCTGAAGCAATTACACCTATGCTGTAATCATCAAGACCAAGCCCTGACAGTGAACTTGTTTTAAAATGCTCCATAAGAACCTGCCTGCACTTGTCTTCATCAAAATACCATGATTCTATTGATGACACTACTATGCCAAGCCTTCCCCTTAAATCCTCTAAATCAATTCCTGATACGAGAAAAGAATCATTGCATATTATTTCAGAAGGTGATATTTTACTTATTTCATCCAGCAGTTTATTTTCAGTATCAAATTCTGTCATATAAAAACTGCCTGTAGTTACATCAACATATGCTGCACCATATGCATTAACTGTGTACAGCACACACATAAGGTAATTATTCCTGCTTTCATCAAGTGCCTGGGCATCAAGGTTTGTGCCAGGTGTGGCAATACGCACAACTTCCCTTTTTACAAGGCCTCTTGCCTCTTTCGGGTCTTCCACCTGTTCACAGATTGCAACTTTATAACCTTTTTTAACAAGTTTGTTTAAATATGTGCTGGCAGCATGGAATGGCACACCGCACATAGGAGCACGCTCTGGAAGCCCACAGCTTTTAGATGTAAGTGTAAGGTCAAGTTCTTTGGAACACACCTGGGCATCCTCATAAAACATCTCATAAAAATCCCCTAAACGATAAAAAAGAATACAATCATTGTATTCCTGCTTGGTATCTATATAATTCTGCATCATTGGTGTGAGTGGCATATTGTATTCCTCTCTTTTTATGTATTATTGTATATTATAGCCAGAATTGTAATTTTGCAATTATTGTCTGCCAATTTACTATCTGTTAATTTTATAATGAGCAACACTATAAGCCGGGTTCTGTATCAGACAATCATCTATCTAGACCTGCTGTTGCCAGCAGGTTCAAGCAGCCTACCCGGGACACAGCGGGCAACTGTACTGTCCCTGTCTGGCCTTGCTCCGGATGGGGTTTACACAGCCTTGCCCTGTTACCAGGGAAGCGGTAAGCTCTTACCTTGCCTTTTCACCCTTACCTGTCTGAAGGCAGGCGGTTATTTTCTGTTGCACT